>NZ_JBJLSF010000039.1:0-41196 GCF_050871885.1 Kineococcus aridisoli
CCGGCCGGAGCTCGAGCTCCGGCCGGGGCCGCGGTGCGTGCGGGCCGTCCCGGCGGGGTGCCGGCTCAGCGGCCGGGGACCAGCCAGGTCACGCCCAGCGGCGGCACCCGCAGCTGCGCGGAGAACTGCCGACCGTTCCAGGAGGTGTCGTCGGCGCTGATCGTCCCGGTGTTCACGACACCGGAGCCGCCGAACTCCTCGGCGTCGGTGTTGAGCAGCTCCTTCCACGGACCGGCCTGCGGCAGCCCGACGCGGAAGTCCTCGTAGGGGCTCCCGGAGAAGTTGCAGATCGCCACCAGCGGGTTGCCCTCGGTGTCACGGCGCACGAAGGAGACGAGGTTGCGGGCGCTGTCCCCGCCGTCGATCCACTCGAAGCCGGCCGGGGAGAAGTCCTGCGACCACAGCTGCGGGTGCGCGCGGTAGACCGCGTTCATCGTGCGCACGAGGTGGTGCAGGCCCTTGTGCCAGGGGGTGTCCAGCAGCCACCAGTCCAGCGAGCGCGCCTCCGACCACTCGGCCTCCTGACCGAGCTCGGACCCCATGAAGAGCAGCTGCTTGCCGGGGTGGGACCACATGTACCCCAGGTAGGCGCGCACGTTGGCGAGCTGCTGCCAGCGGTCGCCGGGCATCTTGCGCAGCAGTGAGCCCTTGCCGTGCACCACCTCGTCGTGCGAGATGGGCAGGCAGAAGTTCTCGCTGAAGGCGTAGACCAGGCTGAAGGTCAGCTCGCCGTGGTGGTACTGGCGGTGCACCGGGTCCTGCGAGACGTACTGCAGGGTGTCGTGCATCCAGCCCATGTTCCACTTCAGCCCGAAGCCGAGCCCGCCGCCGCTGGTGGGGGCGGTCACGCCCGGGAAGGCGGTGGACTCCTCGGCGATCATCATGATCCCGGGGTAGCGCTTGTAGGCGGTGGCGTTGGCCTCCTGCAGGAAGCTGATCGCCTCCAGGTTCTCCCGGCCGCCGTACTGGTTGGGGACCCACTCGCCCTCCTTGCGCGAGTAGTCCAGGTAGAGCATCGAGGCGACGGCGTCCACGCGCAGGCCGTCGGCGTGGAACTCCTCCAGCCAGTACAGCCCCGAGGCGACGAGGAAGTTGCGCACCTCGCTGCGGCCGAAGTCGAAGACGTACGTGCCCCAGTCCATCTGCTCGCCCTTGCGGGGGTCCGGGTGCTCGTAGAGCGCGGTCCCGTCGAACTTGCCCAGCGCGAACTCGTCCTTGGGGAAGTGCCCCGGGACCCAGTCGATGATGACGCCGATGCCCGCCTGGTGCAGGGCGTCGATGAGGTGGCGCAGCTCGTCGGGGGAGCCGAAGCGCGACGTCGGCGCGAAGTAGCCGGAGACCTGGTAGCCCCACGAGCCGCCGAAGGGGTGCTCCATGACGGGCAGGAACTCGACGTGGGTGAACCCGGCGTCCTTGACGTAGTCGACGAGCTCGGTGGCCAGCTCGCGGTAGCCCAGGCCCTGCTTCCAGGAGCCGAGGTGCACCTCGTAGATGGAGACGGGGCCCGCGTGCGGGTCGCCGGCGGCGCGCGCCTCCAGCCACGCCCCGTCGCCCCACTCGTAGCCGGACTCGGTGACGACCGACGCGGTCGCCGGGGGCACCTCGGTGGCCTGGGCCAGCGGGTCGGCCTTCTGGCGCCAGTGCCCGTCGGCGCCGAGGATCTCGTACTTGTAGCGCGAGCCGGCCCCGACGCCCGGGACGAACAGCTCCCACACGCCCGAGGACCCGAGCGAGCGCATGCCCTCGGTGCGCCCGTTCCAGTGGTTGTGGTCGCCGACGACGCGCACGGCGCGGGCGTTGGGCGCCCACACCGCGAACGAGGTGCCCTCGACGGGCCCCATCGGCCCCTTCCAGTGGCGCACGTGGGCGCCGAGGACCTCCCACAGCTCCTCGTGGCGGCCCTCGCCGATCAGGTGCAGGTCCACCTCGCCCACGGTGGGCAGGAAGCGGTACGGGTCGTCCACGAGGTGCGGGCCGCTGTCGGGGTAGCTCACCTCGACGCGGTAGTCGCCGACGGTGCCGCCGGGGTGCACGCCGACCCACACGCCGTCGTACTCGTGCACCAGGCCGATGCGCGAGCCGTCCTCGGTCACGACCGTGACGCTGGAGGCGAACGGCTTCAGCACGCGGTAGGTGACGGCGTCGCCGTGCGGGTGGGCACCGAGCACGGAGTGCGGCGACCAGTGCGCGCCCGCCGCGGCACGGGCCAGGTCGTCGGCGTCGACGGGACGAGGGGTGGGCCCTCCGCTCGCTGTGTCCATGGTGGTGAGTCTCCCGGTATCGGTCGGACCTCGCCTCTGGAGGACGGGTCGGGTCAGCTCGGCTCGGACGGGGCCCGACGCGTGTCGGACCGGTGCTCGGCGGGTCAGCCGGTGGCGAGGAGGCGCTGCACGGCCCCCAGCGGGATGTGCAGCCAGTCGGGGCGGTTGCGCGCCTCGTAGACCACCTCGTAGAGGGCCTTGTCGAGCTCCAGCGCCGCGAGCAGCGCGGCGGCGCCGGACCCGCCCTGACGCGGGTCGGCCCCGCCGGCTGCGGCGTAGCCGTCGAGGAAGGCCTCGCGGCAGGCCGCGCCCCACGCGGCGGACGCCTCGTCCGGCGCGGGCACCGAGGAGGCGGCGTAGTCGAAGGAGCGCAGCATCCCCGCCACGTCGCGCAGCGCCAGGTCGGGCGTGCTGCGCTCGGCCAGCGGGCGCAGCGGCTCGCCCTCGAAGTCCAGCAGCACCCAGCCGCGCGCGGGGGAGTGCAGCACCTGCCCCAGGTGGTAGTCGCCGTGCACGCGCTGCAGCGCCGGCGCGTCGCGCACGTGGCGCACCGCCTCCACGCGCTCCGCGGCGGCCGGGGCGACCTCGCGCAGCTGCGGCACCGCGGCGCTCGCCCAGGCCACCCGGTCGGCCAGGCCGTCGGCCAGCGCCCCCAGCCGCTGCGGGGTGGCCGGCTCGGTCGCCAGCTCGGCGGCCAGGACGGCGTGCACCTCGGCCGTGGCGCGGCCCAGCTCGCGCGCCTCGGTGGTGAAGTCGCGGCCGGCGGCGACGGCGGCGGTCGCCACCCGCCAGGCGTCCTCGGAACCGGCCAGGAACTCCGTGACGTGGGCCAGGTGCCCGGCGGCGCGGGATCCGTCCGGCGCGGTCCACTGCCCGTCGACCCAGCCGGCGGGACGGGGCACCCGGGCGCAGCCGGCCGCGGCCAGGGCCGTCTGCACGACGACGTCGGGGTTGTCCCCGGCGGACAGCACGCGGAACACCTTGGCGATGAGGGGGACCTCGCCCTCGCCGGCCTGCACCACGATGGAGGTGTTGGACTGCTCGCCGCCGAGGACCTTGGTGCGCGCCCCGGCCGGGATCGGCAGCCCGCCGTCGGCGCTGGTCCCGTGGGCGCCGAAGGTCGCCGACCCGGCGCCCTCCTCGCCGGCGACCAGGGTCAGCAGCGCCCGCGTCCACGTCGGGTCGTGCGGGCCGTCGTAGACCCACGCGGGTCCGCCGGGCAGGTCCGGCAGGTGCCCGACGAGCGCGTGGGCCAGGTCCTCGTCGGGAGCGGGGCGGACGGTCAGCGGGACCGAGTACACGGTCTGCGCGGCCTCCCCGCCCTCGCCGGAGCGGACGGTGAGCGCCACCAGCTGGGCCACCCCGCCCTCGTCGAGGGGGGTGCGCTCGATGCGCACCACGTGCGCGGCGACGCCCTTGTGCGCGAACCACCGCTGCCGCGGCGCCCACTCGCCCAGCAGGGCGGCGACCGCCTCGTCGACCGCCGCGTCGGCGGGGACCGGAGCGCTCACGCGCCACCTCCGAGCTTGAGCCAGAAGAAGCCGCGCGGGCCGAGGGTGACCGTCAGCCCGCCCTCGTCGTCCACGTCGGGGAACGCGGCACCGCCGAAGACGTCGCGCACGCTCGACCCGGCCCGGCCGGGCATGCGCAGCACGGCGGACTGGGCGTGGTCGGACAGGTTGTTGACGCAGAGCACCGTCTCACCCTCCTGTTCCGTCGTCGGTTCCAGCACGCGCAGGAAGGCCAGCACGGCCTCGTTGCTGCAGTAGCCGTCGTCGGGTCGCGGCTGCGCCGCGCCGACGGTGCGCTCGAGCGAGGCGGTGCCGGCGGTGGCCGCGGTGTCGGGTTCCTCGGCGTCGGGGTGCCGGCTGGTCAGCGGCGCGTAGCGGCCGAGGCCGAAGGCCGGGTGCCGGCGGCGCACGGCCAGGACGTGGCGCACCCAGTGCAGCAGCGAGGAGCCCGTCGCCAGCTGCGCCTCGACGTTCACCGACTGGTAGTGGTAGACGAGCGACTGGACCGTCGGCAGGTACAGCTTGCCGGGGTCGGCGGAGGAGAAGCCGGCGTTGCGGTCCGGGGTCCACTGCATCGGCGTGCGCACCGCGTCGCGGTCGTCGAGCCAGATGTTGTCGCCCATCCCGATCTCGTCGCCGTAGTACAGGCACGGGCTGCCGGGCAGCGAGAGCACCATCGCGTGGATGAGCTCGATCTCCGGGCGGGAGTTGTCCAGCAGCGGCGCCAGCCGGCGGCGGATGCCGATGTTGGCGCGCATGCGCGAGTCGGGGGCGTACCAGCCGTACATGGCGGCGCGCTCCTCGGTGGTGACCATCTCCAGGGTCAGCTCGTCGTGGTTGCGCAGGAACGTGCCCCACTGGCCGCTGGAGACCGGGATGTCCGGCGTGGCGGAGAGGATGTCGACGATCGGCGTGGCCTTGCCCTCGCGCAGCGCGTAGTACAGGCGCGGCATGACGGGGAAGTGGAAGCACATGTGGCACTCCGGCTCCTCCTCGGTGCCGAAGTACTCCACGACGTCGAAGGGCCACTGGTTGGCCTCGGCCAGCAGGACGCGGCCGGGGTACTCCTCGTCGACCATCCGGCGCAGCCGCTTGAGGAAGTCGTGCGTCGCCGGCAGGTTCTCCCCGTTGGTCCCCTCCTCCTCGTAGAGGTAGGGGACCGCGTCGAGGCGGAAGCCGTCGATGCCCATGTCCATCCAGAAGCGGACGGTGTCGAACATCGCCTCCTCGACGGCCGGGTTGTCGAAGTTCAGGTCCGGCTGGTGGGAGAAGAAGCGGTGCCAGAAGAACTGGCGGCGCACCGGGTCGAAGGTCCAGTTGGAGGTCTCGGTGTCGACGAAGATGATGCGCGCGTCGGCGTACTTCTCGTCGGTGTCGCTCCAGACGTAGAAGTCGCCGTACGGGCCGTCCGGGTCGGTGCGGCTGGCCTGGAACCACGGGTGCTGGTCGCTGGTGTGGTTCATCACCAGGTCGATGATGATCCGGATGCCGCGCTGGTGGGCCTCGGTCACCAGGGCCTGGAAGTCGTGCAGCGTCCCGAACTCGGGCAGCACGGCGTTGTAGTCGGCGATGTCGTAGCCGCCGTCGCGCAGCGGGGAGGCGAAGAACGGCGGCAGCCAGATGCAGTCGATGCCCAGCCACTGCAGGTAGTCCAGCTTGCCCGTCAGGCCGCTGAAGTCGCCGGTGCCGGAGCCGTTGGAGTCCGCGAAGGCGCGCACGAGCGCCTCGTAGAAGACGGCGGTCTTGTACCACTGGGGGTCGTTGCGCAGGCCCGTGCGCGACTGCAGCCCCTGGAAGGAGCCCTCCACCGTCAGGAGCTCCGCACGCTGAAGACGTGGGCGGGCTGGGTGTACGGGTCCAGGCGCACGTAGTCGTGCTCGCCCCACTCGTAGCTGGCACCGGTCAGCTCGTCGGTGACGGTGAAGCGGTCCCACCACTGCCTGCCCAGCGCGGCCATGTCCAGGTGGACCGTCGTCTCGCGGGTGGCGTGCGGGTCGAGGTTGACGACGACGAGGACGAGGTCCTCGGTGCCGTCCGGGTCCACCCGCCGGCGGGAGAAGCACAGCACGTTCTCGTCGTCGCTGGCGTGGAAGACCGTCCCGCGCAGCTGCTGCAGCGCGGGGTGCGCCCGGCGGACCTCGTTGAGCCGCTTGAGGTAGGGCGCCAGGCTCCAGCCCTCGGCCTCCGCCTTCGCCCAGTCGCGGGGGCGGTACTGGTACTTCTCGTTGTCCAGCTGCTCCTCCGCGCCCGGCCGGGCGGCGTGCTCGACGAGCTCGTAGCCGGAGTAGATGCCCCACGAGGGGCTCAGCAGCGCCGCCAGGACCGCGCGCAGCTTGAAGACCGGGGGCCCGCCGTACTGCATGGTGGGCGTCAGGATGTCGTGCGTGGTGGGCCAGAAGCTGGGCCGCATGTAGTGCGCCGACTCGGTGGTCAGCTGCTCCACGTACTCGCGGATCTCCCAGGCGGCGTTGCGCCAGGCGAAGTAGGAGTAGGACTGCTGGAAGCCGACCTTGGCCAGGGTGTGCATCATCGCCGGCCGGGTGAAGGCCTCCGAGAGCCAGACGACCTCGGGGTGCTCGCGGGCGACCTCGGCGATGAGCCACTCCCAGAACTCCACCGGCTTGGTGTGCGGGTTGTCGACGCGGAAGAGCGTCACCCCGTGGGAGATCCACACGTCGACGACGCGCTTGACCTCGGCGTAGATGCCGGCCGGGTCGTTGTCGAAGTTCAGCGGGTAGATGTCCTGGTACTTCTTCGGCGGGTTCTCCGCGTAGGCGATGGTGCCGTCGGCGCGGGTGGTGAACCACTCGGGGTGCTCGGCCACCCACGGGTGGTCCGGCGCGCACTGCAGGGCCAGGTCGAGCGCGACCTCCAGGCCCAGCTCGCGGGCCCGGGCCACGAAGAAGTCGAAGTCCTCGAAGGTGCCGAGGTCGGGGTGGATCGCGTCGTGGCCGCCCTCGGCGGCGCCGATCGCGTACGGCGATCCCGGGTCCTCCGGGCCGGCCGTCAGCGTGTTGTTGGGGCCCTTGCGGTTGATGCGCCCGATGGGGTGGATGGGGGTGAGGTAGGCGATGTCGAAGCCCATGTCGGCGATCGCGGGCAGGCGCTCGGCGGCGGTGCGGAAGGTGCCGGACACCCAGCGCCCGGCCTGCTCGTCGTAGTGGGCCCCCTCGGAGCGGGGGAAGAACTCGTACCAGGCGCTGAAGGCGGCCAGCCGCCGCTCCACGCGCAGCGGGTAGGTCTGCGAGGGGCTGACGAGCTCGCGCAGCGGCAGGCGGTCCAGGACCTCGCGCACCTGCGGGGTCCGCCCGGCGTCCAGCCGCTCGTGGTCGCCGCGGGAGGTGTCGCGCAGCGCGTCCGCCGCACCGCGCAGGACCTCGGCGTCGGCCGCCTCCCGGCCCGGCTGGGCGGCCGCGCGCTCCAGCAGCCGCGCGCCCTCCTCCAGCATGAGCGCCACGTCGACGCCCGCCTCGACCTTGATGGTGGCGTCGTGGTCCCAGGTGCCGTACGGGTCCGACCAGCCCTCCACCCGCAGGCCCCAGTCGCCCTCGGCGTCGGGCACGAGGACCGCGGCGTAGGAGTCGGTGCCCTTGTTGACCAGCGTCATGCGCACCGAGGGGCCGTCGGTGCCGTCCGGGCGCACCAGCACCGCGGTCGCCGCGACCGCGTCGTGGCCCTCGCGGAAGACCGTCGCGCGCACCGGCACCAGCTCGCCGGGCACGGCCGTGGACGGCCAGCGGCCGGCGTCGACGGCCGGCTCCACGCCGAGCACCGGGATCCGGCCGACGAGGGGGGCGGTGCCCGGGTGCGCCGGCACCTGCGGGGAGTCCCCACCGGGCGCGGACCGGACCTTCGGCGCACGTGTCGTCTGCTGCTCGGTCGTCACGAGCGGCAACCTACCGAGGGTGCGGGGAGAAGTCGCGCGGAGCGGGCGCAGGCCCTCGCCGGGGGGCGGTCGCGGGTCTAGTGTCGGCGCCCGTGAGAGCAATCAGGCGCTTCACCGTCCGCACCGTGCTCCCCGCGCCCCTGGCTGCGCTGGGCGAGCTGGCGAGCAACCTGCGCTGGTCGTGGCACAAGCCCACGCGCGACCTCTTCGAGTCGATGGACCCGGCCGCGTGGGCGGCCGTCCACCGCGAGCCGGGTGCGCTGCTGGGCGCGCTGCGCACCGAGCAGCTGGAGGCGCTGGCGGCCGACCCGGCCTTCGTGGCCCGCGTCGAGGCGGCCGCGGCGGACCTGCGCGCCTACCTGTCCCGGCCCGGCTGGTACGCCCGCCTGGGCGCCGACGCCCCCGCCTCGATCGCCTACTTCTCCATGGAGTTCGGCATCACGGGCGCGCTGCCGCAGTACTCCGGCGGCCTGGGCATCCTGGCCGGCGACCACCTGAAGTCGGCCAGCGACCTCGCCGTCCCCGTCGTCGGCGTCGGGTTGTTCTACGCCACCGGCTACTTCAAGCAGTCCCTCTCGCGCGACGGCTGGCAGCAGGAGACCTACCCCGTCCTCGACCCCGACGGCCTGCCGCTGTCGCTGCTGCGCGAGGACGACGGGACGCCCGCGAAGGTGTCGGTGGACCTGCCCGGCGGCCGGCACCTGGTCGCGCAGCTGTGGAAGGCCCAGGTGGGCCGCGTCCCGCTGCTGCTGCTGGACTCCGACGTCGAGGACAACGACGACGCCGCCCGCTCGGTCACCGACCGCCTCTACGGCGGCGGCGGCGAGCACCGCCTGCAGCAGGAGCTGCTGTGCGGCATCGGCGGCGTGCGCGCCCTGCGCACGTGGTCGCGGCTGACCGGGGCGCCCGAGCCGGAGGTGTACCACACCAACGAGGGCCACGCGGGTTTCCTCGGGGTCGAGCGCATCCGCGAGCACGTCGGGCGCGGGCTGGCCTTCGAGGAGGCGCTGGAGGCCGTCCGCGCCGCCACCGTCTTCACCACCCACACCCCCGTCCCGGCCGGCATCGACCGCTTCGGCCGCGACCAGATCGAGCTGTACTTCGGCTCCGACAACCCGCTGCCGGGGGTGCCGGTCGAGCGCGTCCTGGCCCTGGGTGCCGAGGACTACCCCGGCGGGGACCCGGGCGTGTTCAACATGGCCGTCATGGGCCTGCGGCTGGCCCAGCGCGCCAACGGCGTCTCGCAGCTGCACGGCGCGGTCAGCCGCGGGATGTTCGACGGCCTGTGGCCGGGCTTCGACGCCCCCGAGGTGCCGATCGCCTCGATCACCAACGGCGTGCACGCGCCCACGTGGGTGGCGCCGGAGGTCATCCAGATGGGCAAGCAGTACATCGGCCCGCAGCTGCCCGCCGAGGGGGAGGGCTTCGAGAAGGTGGACCAGGTCCCCGACGAGGAGATCTGGCGCACCCGCCGGCTGCTGCGCGGGCGGCTGGTCGAGGACGCCCGCCGCCGCCTGAGGCTGTCCTGGCTGCAGCGCGGCGCCTCCGAGGCGGAGCTGTCGTGGACCAAGGACGTGCTCGACCCCGACGTCCTCACCATCGGCTTCGCCCGCCGGGTGCCCACCTACAAGCGCCTCACGCTCATGCTGCGCGACCCCGAGCGGCTGCGCTCGCTGCTGCTGCACCCCCAGCGGCCCGTGCAGCTGGTGATCGCCGGCAAGTCGCACCCGGCCGACGAGACGGGCAAGCGGCTCATCCAGGAGGTCGTCCGCTTCGCCGACGACCCGGCCGTGCGCCACCGCATCGTCTTCCTGCCCAACTACGACATCACGATGGCGCTGCAGCTGTACCCCGGCTGCGACGTGTGGCTGAACAACCCGCTGCGCCCCTTCGAGGCGTGCGGCACCTCCGGGATGAAGGCGGCCCTCAACGGCGGGCTGAACCTGTCGATCCTCGACGGCTGGTGGGACGAGTGGTTCGACGGCGGCAACGGCTGGGCCATCCCCACCGCCGACGGCGTCGAGGACCCCGACCACCGCGACGACCTGGAGGCCGCGGCGCTCTACGACCTCGTGGAGAACTCGGTGGCCGCCCGCTTCTACGACCGCGACGAGCGCGGCCTGCCCTCGCGCTGGCTGGAGATGGTGCGCCACACCCTGGCCTCGCTGGGCCCGAAGGTCCTCGCCAGCCGCATGGTCACCGACTACGTCGAGCAGCTGTACGTGCCCGCCGCCCGCGCGGGCCGCGCGGCGCTGGCCTCCTCCGCCGCCGGCGCCCGCGACCTCGCCCGCTGGAAGGGCGAGGTGCGCGCCGCCTGGACGGGGGTGCACGTGGACCACGTGGAGTCCTCCGGCGTGGGCGACTCCGCCCAGATCGGCGACGTCGTCCACGTGCGCGCCTTCGTGAGCCTCGGGGCGCTCTCGCCCGCCGACGCCGAGGTGCAGGTCGTCCACGGCCGCGTCAGCGAGTCCGACGAGCTGCGCCCCTCCGGGTCGGTGGGGCTGCGCCACGCCGAGGACCTCGGCGAGGGCCGGCACCGCTTCGAGGGCGAGTTCGCGCTGCGCCAGACCGGCCCGTTCGGCTACACCGTGCGCGTGCTGCCGCACCACGCCGGTCTGGCGACCCCCGCCGAGCTCGGCCTCGTCGCCAACGCCTGAGCCGCGCCCGCCCGGCTCAGGCGGGGGCGGCCAGCCAGGCGTCCACCCGCGCGACCTGCTCGGCCACGAACGCGGCCGGGGCGGCCGAGCCCTCCAGGGAGGCGCGGGCGACGTCGGCCAGCTGCTCGTCGGCCAGGCCGAGCGCGGTGCGCGCGGTCTGGTACTCCTCCAGCAGGCCGGGGCCGAACAGCAGCGGGTCGTCACCGTTGATCGAGCAGCGCACCCCGGCCTCCAGCAGCGCGGGCAGCGGGTGGCGGCCGATCTCGGGGACGACCCGCAGCTCCACGTTGGAGGTCGGGCACACGTCGAGGACGATCCCCTCCGCGGCCAGCCGGGCGATCAGCTCGGGGTCCTCGACGGCGCGCACGCCGTGCTGGACGCGCTGGGCGCCCAGCAGGTCCAGGGCGTCGCGCACGCTGTCGGGCCCGAGCAGCTCACCGGCGTGCGGCGCGGACTTCAGCCCGGCCTCGCGGGCGATGGCGAAGGCCTTCTCGAAGGGGGCCGGCGGCCACAGCGCCTCGTCGGCGGCCAGGCCGAAGGAGACGACCCCGCGGCCGGCGAAGCCGGCGGCCAGGTGCGCCAGCGACTCCGCCTCGGCCGGCGGCAGGTTGCGGATGGCCACGGCCATGAGGCCGAAGCCGATGCCGAGCCGCGCCGCCTCGGCCCGGCCGGTCTCCAGCACGAGGGTGAGGACCTCCTCGGGCGTGCCGAACCGCGGGACGTAGAACATCGGGTTGGCCTGCGCCTCGATCCACACCGCACCCGAGAGCGCGGCGTCCTCGACGACCTCGCGGACGACGCGGGCCAGCTGCTCGCGGGTGCGGATGAACGCGACGGCGCCGTCGTACATCTCCACGAAGTGGGGGAAGGAGGTGAACCCCCGCGTCGGCGGAGCGGGTTCACCGGCCTCGCTCGCGAACTCCGCGAGCGTCGCCGGGCGCATCGCGCCCTCCAGGTGGATGTGCAGGTGGCCCTTGGGCAGTGCGGCGAGATCGCGCACGGGTTCCTCCTCGACGGGGGCTTGCGGGGGGTGGACGGCGGTTACCCTGCCGTCGTGACGACCCTCCAGCGCGCAGCGGCACCCTCCCCCGCGGGGGAGCGCGAGCGGCTGCTGCGCCTGGTGGCCGAGCACGTCCTGGCCCAGGGTGTCACGTCGCTGACGCTGCGCGGGCTCGGGCGTGCGGTGGGTTCCAACAACCGGATGCTGCTGTACTACTTCGGCAGCAAGGAACGCCTGGTGGGCGAGGCCCTGCAGACCGTCGCCCGCGAGGTGTTCCCCGGTTTCGAGAACGCCTGGTCGGCGCTGGAGTCGGGGACGGGCAGCCTGCACGAGGACCTGCAGCGGGTGTGGGACGCCATCGCCGACCCCGCCCACCTGCCGTTCCTGCGGTTGTTCTTCGAGGTGTTCGGCCAGGCCTCGCAGGGGACCACGGGGTACGCGGACCTGCTGGGGGACATCGCCTCCTGGCACCGGCCGGCCGCGGCGCGGCTGGTGCGCGAAGGGCTGCCCGCCGAGGAGGCCGAGGACCGCGCCACCGAGCTGACGGCCCTGTGGCGCGGCCTGCAGATGACGCTGCTGAGCACCGGGGACGCCGCGCGCGTGGGCGCGGTGCAGGCGCGGGCGCTCGCGGCGTTCTGCGCCCGCGCCGCGGCGGTGCGCTGAGGTCACGGGGTCAGGCGGTCACGGGTTCCCGGGTTCCCGGGCCGGTGCCGCGCAGCGCGGCGGCGTGGCGGGCGCCGGGGTGGTCGGGCGCCAGCCGCGCCGACGGCGCCCCGAGGCGCTCGCGCAGCGTCCCCGAGCCCGCCGGGCGGTCCTGCTCGCGCGGCAGCCGCCCGCGCCGGCGCAGCTCGGGGACGACCAGCTCGCAGAACAGCCGGTGGTCGGCGGGGGAGAAGACCGCCTCCAGCAGGAACCCGTCGACGTCGGTGACGTCGACGATCTCCTCCAGCTGGTCGGCCACCTCGAGCGGGTCGCCGACGACGGTGAAACCGCGGGTGCCGCGCCCGCGCAGCTCGGCGAGCACCTCGCGCACCAGCGGCATCGTCCCGTCCGGGCGGCGGAAGCGGTCGATGTTGCTCTGGCCCATCTGGCCGATGCGCGCGTCCGCGCCCGGTTCCAGGACCTGGCTGAGCGGGCGGTCGGGGTCCAGGGCGGTCAGGTCGATGCCGGTGTTCCCGGCGTAGATGACGGCGGCGACCTCGTCGGTCTGCAGGGCCTCGAACTCCGCGCGCCGCGCCAGGGCCTCCTCGCGGGTGGCGGCGACGGTGACGGTCGCGCCGACGAGCACCTTCACCGAGCGCGGGTCGCGCCCGTGCGCGGCGGCGCGGGCGCGGATGTCGGCGACGTTGCCCGCGGCGTGCGGCAGGGTCGTGCCCTGCAGGAAGACGCACTCGGCGTGCGCCGCGGCGAACTCCCGCCCCCGCGCCGACGTGCCGGCCTGGAAGAGCACGGGGGTGCGCTGGCGGGAGGGGACCACCGTGAAGTAGCCCGAGGAGCGGAAGTGCCGGCCCTCGTGCTCGACGCGGTGCAGCCGGTCGCGGTCGGCGAAGACGCCCGCCTCCTTGTCCTCCACGAGCGCCTCGTCCTCCCAGCAGCCCTCCCACAGCTTCAGGCAGAGGTCCACGTACTCCTCGGCGATCTCGTAGCGGGTGTCGTGCGCGGTCATCCGCTCGTGGCCGAACAGCGCCGCGACGGTGTCCTGCGAGGCGCCGGTGACGACGTTCCAGCCGATCCGCCCGCCCGTCAGGTGGTCCAGGGTGGCGAACCGGCGCGCCATCGCCACCGGGTGGTCGATGCCGGTGGAGGAGGTGACCACGAAGCCCAGCCGCGAGGTCGCGTGCGCGAGCGCGGGGATGAGCAGCATCGGGTCGATGCCGGAGAAGTTCAGGCCGCCGCGGGCGGCGGCCTCGGGCAGGTCGCCGCCGACCGAGGGGTAGCCGTAGCCGTCGGCGAAGAAGAGGAAGTCGAAGCCGGCGTCCTCCAGCAGCCGGGCCACCTCGATCCAGTGCCCGACCTCGCGGTGGCGGACCGAGTCGCTCCACGGGTGCGACCAGCTGAGGGTCCCGCCCACCTGCGGCGAGGCCACTTCGAAGACTCCCAGGTGCATGGTGCGCACGGGCGGCGTTCCCTTCGTTGAACCGAGTGGTTCAGATGGGACCACACACCGGGCCGGCAGCGGGTTTCCGGCGTGTAACGACCGGGCGGCGCCGGATCGTTCACACGCCGGGAACAGGACCGGCGGCCACGTAACACGCCGTTCACGGCGGCGTGACACGACCGGCGAACGCCGGTGGTTCAGTACCTGCCAGGAGGACGCCGGAGCGTCGTGGCGCCGGGTGCGTCCGCTCCTCCCTCCACCTCCCCGGCCCGCGCCGTGCGGCCGGGCACACACCCGCAGGAGCAGCAGATGACCGAACCCGTCCGTCGTCCCCGTACCGCCCTGCCCTCCCTGGTGGGCAGCCGGCGCAGCCTCCTGCGGGCCGGCGGGCTCGGCCTGCTGGCGGCGGCCGGCGCCACGGGCCTGAGCGCCTGCGGCGACGACACCAGCTCGGCCAGCAGCACGGGCGGCGGCAGCGGTGACGGCTTCGGGGAGATCTCCGTCCAGCTGTCGTGGATCAAGAACATCGAGTTCGCCGGCGAGTACTTCGCCGACAGCAAGGGCTACTTCGCCTCCGCCGGCTTCTCCAAGGTCAACCTGCTCGCCGGCGGCAGCGCCGGCACCGCGGCGGAGGCGATGGTCCTCTCCCGGCGCGCCCAGGTCGGGCTGTCCGCCCCCACGCTCACCGCCCCGGCCATCGTCAACGAGGAGGCGCCGCTGAAGATCATCGGCAGCACCTTCCAGAAGAACCCCTTCTGCCTGGTGTCCGTCGAGCAGAAGGTGCCCGTGCGCACCCTGGCCGACCTGGCGGGCAAGCGCATCGGCATCCAGACCGGCGGCAACGAGACGATCTTCGACGGCTTCTGCACCGCCAACGGCGTCGACAAGAGCAGCTTCACCATCGTCCCCGTCCAGTACGACCCCTCGGTCGTCGAGACGGGCGAGGTGGACGCCTTCATGTCCTACCTGACCAACGAGCCGATCCTGCTCGCCGGCCGCGGCCTGACCCCCGTCACGCTCGGCTTCGCCGACAACGGCCTGCCGGTCGTGGCGGAGACCTTCACCGTGCTGCAGTCCACGATCGACGACTCCCGCGACATGCTGAAGGCCTTCCTCAAGGCCGAGGTCCAGGGCTGGAACGACGCCGTCGCCGACCCCGCCGGCGGCGCGAAGCTCGCCGTGGAGGTCTACGGCAAGGACCAGGACCTCGACCTGGAGGAGCAGACGAAGGAGGCCGAGGCGCAGAACCTGCTCGTCGTCTCCGACGACACCAGGGCCAACGGCCTGTTCACCATGACCGACGCCCTGATCGAGGAGAACATCCAGGCGCTGGCGGTCATGGGCACCGACATCACCGCCGAGCAGCTGTTCGACCTGTCGCTGCTGGCGGAGGTCTACGAGGAGAACCCGGACCTCATCACCGGCTGACGTCACGCGGTCGCCCCCTCCCGTCGTCCTCGAGAAAGGCCCACGCCCGTGGTGCACGACACCAGCTCCCTGTCCACCGCACCGCGAGTCCCCTCGGCGACGACCGATCCGCTCGGCCGCCCCGAGGCGGCGACGGGCTTCAACCTCCAGGGGCTCACGAAGCGCTTCACCCTCGGGCGCAAGAGCGTGCTCGCCCTCGACGCGACGAGCCTGGGGACCCGCAAGAACGCCTTCCTGTCCCTGCTCGGCCCCTCCGGCTGCGGCAAGTCGACGATCCTGCGCATCCTGGCGGGGCTGGAGACGCCCAGCGGCGGCCAGGCGCTGGTCAACGGCATGACCACCCGGGAGCTGCAGCGCGCCCACGAGCTGGGCGTCGCCTTCCAGGACTCCGCGCTGCTGCCCTGGCGCAGCGTCGCCCACAACATCCGGCTGCCGCTGGAGGTCGCGGGCGTCCGCGCCGACGACGGCCTGGTCGACGAGCTCATCGACCTCGTCGGCCTGCGCGGCTTCGAGAAGGCGAAACCCGCCCAGCTGTCCGGCGGGATGCGCCAGCGCGTGTCCATCGCGCGCTGCCTGGTGGTGCAGCCGAGCGTCATGCTGCTCGACGAGCCGTTCGGGGCGCTGGACGACATGACCCGCCAGCGGCTGAACGTCGAGCTGCTGCGCATCTGGACCCAGAAGCCGGCCACCACGCTCATGGTCACCCACGGCATCAGCGAGGCGATCTTCCTCTCCGACGTCGTCGCGGTCATGAGTCCGCGTCCCGGCCGCGTCGTGGAGGTCGTGGAGATCGACCTGCCCCGCCCCCGCACCCCCGACATGATGCGGACCCCGGAGTTCCACGCCTACCACGACCGCCTCTCCGAGATCCTCTTCGGCGGCGGCAGCCGGGGCGCGAGCGGCGGGGACGAGCGCTGATGGGGGAGGTCACCGTCGCCACCCGCACCGGGGCCGAGGTCGGCGGCGTCCCGGGCACCCGGGCCCCGCGCTCGCGCCGCGACCTGCCCGCCTGGGTGGGGGGCCTGGTCGGCGCCGCGCTCGTGCTGGTGCTGTGGAGCCTCGTCAGCGCCGTCCTCTTCGGCGCCGACGGGATCGTGCCCACGCCGTGGGCGGTCCTGGCGCAGTTCGCCGACACCGGCTTCGCGACGTACTGGGACAACCTGTCGGTCACGACGTCCTCGGCGGCGCAGGGGTGGCTGTGGGGCAACCTCGTCGCCGTCGCCATCGCCGTGCTCGTGCTGCTCGTCCCGCCGCTGGAGGGGGCGGCCAACCAGGTCGCGGTCATCTCCTACTGCATCCCGCTGACGGCGATCGGCCCGATCGTGCTCATCGTCTCCGAGCCCGGCTCGCGCACGACGTCGATCTTCCTGGCGGCCATCAGCGTCGTCTTCACCTCCGTCGTCGGCTGCCTGCTGGGGCTGCGCGCCGCCGACCGCACGGCGCTGGACGTCGTGCGCGCCTACGGCGGCTCGCGCTGGACGGCGCTCGTGAAGGTGCGCCTGATCGCCGCGCTGCCCAACGTCTTCGCCGCCCTCAAGCTCGCCGCCCCCGCGGCCTTCCTCGGCGCGGTGCTGGGGGAGTACTTCGGCGGCGTGGACTCCGGGCTCGGCATCATGATCATCGCCGCGCAGACGAACCTGCGCTACGCGCAGATCTGGGGCCTGGCCCTGCTGTCCGGGGCGATCGCCGGCCTCGGCTACCTGCTCGTCGGCCTGGTGGCCAAGCTGATCACCCCGTGGTCGTCCACGGGCGAGCGGAAGGCGGGTCTGTGATGGTCGCCCCCACCCCCGGGTCCACCGCGGCCCCCGTCCCCGCCCCCGGCGGTGCACGGCCCGCGCGGCCGGCGGTCCCGGCCGCCGACGTGCACGAGGACGTCAGCGGCGCCTCCGTGGCCGGTGCCGTCCTGCGCCGCGTCGGCGCCTCGCTGGTCACCCTCGTCGTCTCCGCGCTCGTCCTGGTCCTCGCCTGGTACGCGCTGCTGCGCCTGCTGGAGGTCGACCCCTTCATCGGCAAGCGCCCGCTGGACGTCTACCGGTACCTGTTCGACGACGCGGACGCCGCTGCCCACCGCTCCGAGATCGCCGGCTGGCTGGGCACCACCCTGGCCGACGCGGTCACCGGCTTCGTCGCCGGCATCGCCGGGGCGCTCGCGGTCGCCTCGCTGTTCACGCTGCTGCGGCCGCTGGAGTTCGTCTTCATGCCGCTGGCGATGCTGCTGCGCTCGGTGCCGCTGGTGGCGATGGCGCCCGTCATCGGCATGACCTTCTCCTCCGAGCTGCTGCGCGCGGCCACGATCGGCGGCGTGGTCGTCTTCTTCCCCGTCCTCGTCAACGCGGCGCTGGGACTGCGCTCGGCCTCCCCGCAGGCGATCGACGTCATCCGGGTCAACGGCGGCACGAAGTGGACGGCGCTGCGCAAGGTCGCGGTCCCCTCGGCCCTGCCGAACCTCTTCGCGGCCGTGCGGATCTCGGTGCCCGGCGCGGTCATCGGCGCGATGCTCTACGAGTGGCTCTTCAGCGGCCGCGGCCTGGGCTCGGAGATCTTCCGCGCCAACTCCCAGGTCCAGTACGACAAGCTGTGGGCCATCGTGGTCGTCGTGACGTTCGCCTCGATCCTGCTCTACACGCTCGTCAGCATCCTGGAGACGCTCGTGCTCGCCAAGTGGGGCCCGCACGCCGGCCGGCGCTGAGGCTCAGCCGCCCGGCAGGAACTCCCGCAGCACCGCGGTGACCGCCCCGGGCTCCGTCAGCTGCGGCCAGTGACCCGCCCGCAGCGGGCGCAGGTCGGCCGAGGCCACCAGCGGGTTCAGCGCGGCCAGGGCCGCCCCGTCGACGTCCCGGCTGCTGCGCACGTGCAGCGCCGGGACCCGCAGCGCCGCCAGCAGGGGCCGCGGGTCCAGGGCCAGCACGTCGGCCCACAGCGGCCGCACGGCCGCCTCGTCGGTGGCGAGGATCCCCGCCACGACCTGCTCGCGCAGCACCGGCAGCCGCGGCCCCCACGCCGCGCGCATGGACTCCTCCAGCACCTGCCGCCACCGCGGCCCGTGCACCGCGCCGGCGCGCCCGGCCTTGCGGCGCACGGCGTCCTCCGTCACCGGGACGTTGGAGTCGACGAGCACGAGCCGCTCGACGAGCCCGGGGCGCTGCACGGCGACGAGCAGGCCGACGACCCCTCCGGCGCTGTGCCCGACGACGCTCACCCCCGCGCCGGCACCCGCACCCGCCGCCAGGGCGGCGATCCGGTCGGCCACGCGGTCGGCGACGGCCGCCAGGCCGCCGTCCCCGGCGGGTGGCTGCCCGCGGTGGCCGGGCAGCTGGAGCGGGTGCACCTCGAACGCACCGGCCAGCGCGGTCGCCTGGTGGTGGAACTGCCCGCTGTCGCAGCCCGTGCCCGGCAGCAGCACCAGCGGGCTCACCGGCGGGCTCACCGGCGGCTCACGCGGAGGTGAGCACCCGCAACGACCACGGCGCCATCCGCAGCGCCCGCCCCGCGGCGGTGGGCCGCCGGCGGCGGTCCGGCGCGCTGCTCCAGCGCGGGAACCACCTGGGCAGCCCGTCCTGCTCGGGCAGCACGACGTCGCGCTGGCGGTCGCCGCCGTTGACGAGGACGAGCACCGACGCCTCACCGCGCTCGCGGCCGTCGACGAGCACCTGCAGGATGCGCCGCTCGGCCTCGTGCCAGCGCTCGACGGTCATGGGCGCACCGTCCTCGGAGAACCACAGCAGGTCCTGGCGCTGCTCGCGGACCGGGTGCCCGCGCCGCACCCCCGCCTCGCGCAGGACCGGGTAGCGCTGCCGCAGCCCGAGCAGCTCGCGCACGTCCTCGAGCAGCTCGCGCTGCCAGCCGGCCAGCTCCCAGTCCACCCACGACGTCTCGTCGTCCAGGCAGTAGGCGTTGTTGTTGCCGCCCTGGGTGCGGCCGAACTCGTCGCCCGCGGTGAGCATCGGCACGCCCGTCGACAGCACCAGCGTCCCCAGCAGGTTGCGGATGCTGCGCCGGCGCGCCGCCAGCACGCCCGCGTCCTCCGTGGCGCCCTCCACGCCGTGGTTCCAGCTGGTGTCGGAGTCGCTGCCGTCGCGGTTGCCCTCGCCGTTGGCCTCGTTGTGCTTGTGGTCGTAGGAGACGAGGTCGGCCAGGGTGAAGCCGTCGTGCGCGGTCACGAAGTTCACGCTCGTGAGGCGCCCGCGCTGCACGTCGAAGGTGTCGGCCGACCCGGCGAAGCGGGTGGCGAACTCCCGCAGCCCCCGCCCGGGACCGCCCGGCGCGCCGCCGCCCAGCGCCATCTGGCGGCCGTCGGTGAGCCAGAAGCGCCGGACGCCGTCGCGGAAGCGGTCGTTCCACTCGTGCACGGGCGCGGGGAACTGCCCCGTGCGCCAGCCGTACGGGCCGACGTCCCACGGCTCCGCGACGAGCTTGGTGCCGGCCAGCACCGGGTCCGCGGCCAGCGCCACGAGGAACGGGTGGTCGGGGGTGAACCCGTCCCGCCCGCGCGCCAGCGTCGTCATGAGGTCGAAGCGGAACCCGTCGACGCCGTACTCGCTCACCCAGTACCGCAGCGAGTCCAGCGCGAACTGCACGACGCGGTGCTCGGCGAAGTCCAGGGAGTTGCCGCAGCCGGTGACGTCGAAGGGCCGCCCGCCCGCGTCGCGCAGGTAGTAGGTGGACTCGTCCAGACCGCGCAGCGACAGGTGCGGGCCGTCCGGGCCCTCCTCGCAGGTGTGGTTGTAGACGACGTCGAGCAGCACCTCGATGCCCGCCGCGTGCAGCCCCTGCACCGCGCGGCGGAACTCCTCGCGCACCGCCGCCGGCCCCGCCGCGCGGGCCGCGGCCGTGGCGTACCCGGGGTGCGGGGCGTTGAAGGCCAGGGTGTTGTAGCCCCAGTAGTTCACCAGCCCGCGCCGGCGCAGGTGGACCTCGGAGGTGCTCGCGTGCACCGGCAGCAGCTCCAGCGAGGTCACGCCCAGGGAGGTGAGGTGCTCCAGGACCGCCGGGTGCGCGAGCGCGGCGTAGGTGCCGCGCTGCTCCTCGGGCACCGCCCCCAGGCGGCGGGTCAGGCCGCGCACGTGCGCCTCGTAGACGACGGTCTCCGACCACGGCACCCGCGGCCGCTCGGCGGCGGTGGGGCGCAGCCGCTCGGGCAGGTCCTCCAGGACGACGCCGTGCGCGACGTGCGGTGCGCTGTCGCGCGGGTCGGGCACCGCCAGGTCGCCCACGAGGTCGGCGTCGACGGCGTGCCCGAAGACCTCCGGGCGCAGCTGCACCTCGCCGCTGATCCCGCGCGCGTACGGGTCCAGCAGCAGCTTGGCCGGGTTGTGCCGCAGACCCCGCTCGGGCTCCCAGCGCCCGTGCACGCGCAGGCCGTAGCGGCTGCCCGCCACCAGCCCGCTCACGTGGCCGTGCCAGACGCCCAGGTCGACGTCCGGCAGGGCGGTGCGCTGCTCGCTGCCGTCCTCGCCGATCACGCACACCTCCACGGCGTCGGCGTGCGCGGCGAGGACCGCGACGTCGGCCCCGTCGCCGGTGAGCGTCACCCCCAGCGGGTGGCTCGGCGTCGGCGCGGGACGGTGCAGCGGTTCGCGGTGCCCGGGCGCGGACGTGGGCCCGGACGCGGGTGCGGACGGCGGGACGGGCGTGGGGACGGGCACCGGCGCAGTCTGCCCGACACCGCCCGCAGTCCGCTCGTCACGCTCCGGGGCGGCGGTCGGGTCCGCACCCGCTCCTACACTGGCTGCGTGACGGCGTACCTCGACCACGCCTCGACGACCCCCCTGCGGCCCGAGGCGCTCGACGCCCTCGTCGCCGCCTCCGCCGGTGGCGGGGGCAACCCCTCGTCCCTGCACTCCGCCGGCCGCCGCGCCCGCGCGGCCGTGGAGGAGAGCCGCGAGGCGCTGGCGGCCGCCCTCGGCGCCCGCCCGGCGGAGGTGGTGTGGACCTCCGGCGGCACCGAGAGCGACAACCTCGCCCTGAAGGGCCTGTACCGCGCGCGCCGCGAGGCCGACCCCCGGCGCCGCCGGCTGCTGGTCGGCGCCGCCGAGCACCACGCCGTCCTGGACTGCGCGCAGTGGCTCGCGGCCCACGAGGGCGCGCAGCTGGAGCTGCTGCCGGTGGACGCCACCGGCCGCACCGACCTCGCCGCCCTGGAGGCGGCGCTGGCCGGGCGCGCCGACGAGGTGGCGCTGGTGTCCCTGATGTGGGCCAACAACGAGGTCGGCACGCTGCAGCCGGTCGCGCAGGCGGCCGACCTCGCGCACGCGGCCGGCGTCCCGCTGCACACCGACGCGGTGCAGGCCGTCGGGCACGTGCCCGTCGACTTCGCCGCCAGCGGCGCGGACCTGCTCTCGCTGTCGGCGCACAAGTTCGGCGGGCCCGTCGGCAGCGGCGCGCTGCTCGTGCGGCGCGGCACGGCGCTGGTGCCGCTGCAGCACGGTGGCGGGCAGGAGCTGGGGGTGCGCTCGGGCACCCTGGACGCCGCCGGCGCCCGGGCCACCGCCGCCGCGCTGCAGGCCGCCGTCGCCGACCTGCCGCAGGAGGCCCGGCGCCTGGCCGGGCTGCGCGACCGG
This sequence comes from Kineococcus aridisoli, assembly GCF_050871885.1. Taxonomy (NCBI): domain Bacteria; kingdom Bacillati; phylum Actinomycetota; class Actinomycetes; order Kineosporiales; family Kineosporiaceae; genus Kineococcus; species Kineococcus aridisoli. Next base: position 21,402 of record NZ_JBJLSF010000039.1, read on the forward strand.
CTGCTGGCCGGGCTGCGCGAGGGGGTGCCGGGCACCCGCGTGCGCGGTGCCGCGCCCGGCCCCGACCCCCTCGCCGGCCGGCTGCCGGGGAACGCGCACGTGACGGTCGAGGGCTGCCAGGGGGACTCGCTGACCTACCTGCTGGACGCCGCGGGGGTCGAGTGCTCCACCGGCTCGGCCTGCCAGGCCGGCGTGCCGCAGCCCAGCCACGTCCTGCTGGCGATGGGCCTGGGCGAGGAGGAGGCCGCAGGCGCGCTGCGCTTCTCCCTCGGCTGGAGCTCCACCGGCGCCGACGTCGACGCCGCGCTGGCCGCGCTCGGCCCGGCCGTCGAGCGCGCCCGGCGCGCCGACGCCTCGCGCACCGCGCGGGCCCGCCGCCGGCGCGCACCCGCCGGCGCGCTCAGCACGGGCGGGGCGGCCTGATGCGCGTGCTGGCCGCCATGAGCGGCGGGGTGGACTCCGCGGTGGCCGCCGCCCGCGCCGTCGACGCCGGCCACGAGGTGGTGGGCGTGCACATGGCCCTCAACCGCTCCCCGGCCGCGCTGCGCACCGGCTCGCGCGGCTGCTGCACCATCGAGGACTCCCTCGACGCGCGGCGGGCGGCCGACCTGCTGGGCATCCCGTTCTACGTGTGGGACCTGTCCGAGGACTTCGTCGAGGACGTCGTCGAGGACTTCGTCGCCGAGTACGCGGCCGGGCGCACCCCCAACCCCTGCGTGCGCTGCAACGAGCGCATCAAGTTCGCCGCGCTGCTCGACAAGGGCATCGCCCTCGGCTTCGACGCCGTCTGCACCGGCCACTACGCGCGGGTGCTGCCCGGCGACGACGGGCGCCCGCAGCTGCACCGGGCCGCCGACGCGGCCAAGGACCAGTCGTACGTGCTCGCCGTCCTGGACGCCGAGCAGGTCGCGCACGCGATGTTCCCCCTCGGCGACGCGCCCACCAAGGCGCAGGTGCGCGCCGAGGCCGAGCGGCGCGGGCTGCCCGTGGCGCACAAGCCGGACAGCCACGACATCTGCTTCATCCCCGACGGCGACACCCGCGGCTTCCTGGCCGAGCGGCTGGGCGAGGTGCCCGGCGAGGTCGTCGACGAGGACGGCACCGTGCTGGGCACGCACGCGGGCACCTACGGCTTCACCGTCGGCCAGCGCCGCGGCCTGGGCCTGACGCGGCCCGCCGCCGACGGCCGGCCCCGCTACGTGCTGAGCATCGAGCCGGTGCGGCGCACCGTGACCGTCGGCCCGGCCGAGCGGCTGGCCGTGGCGGGCCTGCGCGCCGTCGACGCCGTCTGGAACGCCCCCGCGCCCACCGGCCCGGCCGAGCTGAGCGTGCAGGTGCGCGCCCACGGCGAGCCCGTCGAGGCCGTCGTGCAGGTGCGCGGGCAGGACGCCGGGACGGTCGACGTCGAGCTGCGCGCACCGCTGACCGGGGTCGCCCCCGGGCAGACGGTCGCGTTCTACGCGGGCACCCGCGTGCTGGGCTCGGCGACGATCACCGCCACCCGCCCCCTCACGGGCGGCTGAGCTCCGCGTCGCGGGCGGGTGCCGGCAGCAGGTGCGCGTCCAGCGCCCGCGCGGCCTCCTCGGCCGGTGCGGGGCGGGCGTAGAGGTAGCCCTGCGCGTACGTGCAGTTCAGCTCGCGCAGCAGCTGCGCCTGCTGGTCGGTCTCCACGCCCTCCGCCACGACGTCCAGGCCGAGGCTGCGGGCGAGCTCGACGATGCTGGCCACCAGCGTCGTCGCCGACCCGCCGAGGGCCAGGTCGCCGATGAAGGACCGGTCGATCTTGACGGTGTCCACCGGCAGCCGGCGCAGGTAGGCCAGGCTGGAGTAGCCGGTGCCGAAGTCGTCGATGGCCACCAGCACGCCCGCCGTGCGCAGCTGCACCAGGCGGGCCGAGACGGCCTCCAGGTCCTCCACGAGCACGCTCTCGGTGACCTCCAGCGTCAGCTGGCTCGGACGCAGGCCGCTGTCGCGCAGCGCGGCGCGCACGACGTCGACGATGCCGTCGGAAGCCAGCTGCACGGCCGACAGGTTCACCGCCACCGCCACCGGCTGCCCGCGCTCGGCGCTTCAGCGCGCCGCCTGGGCGGTGGCGGTGCGCAGCACCCAGGTGCCGATGGCGTGGATGTCGCCGGTGGCCTCCGCCAGCGGCACGAACTCCAGCGGGGGCACCAGGCCGCGCTCGGGGTGGCGCCAGCGCAGCAGCGCCTCGTACCCCCTGGTCGTCCCCTTCCGGAAGTCGACCGTCGCCTGGTAGTGGACCTCGAACTGCTCCTGCTCCAGCGCGTGGGCGAGGTCGTCGCGCAGGGACGCCTTGTCCTGGGCCGCCTGCGACATGCCCTCGGCGTAGGCGACGAGCCGGTTCTTGCCGCTGGACTTGGCCCAGTACATCGCCAGGTCGGCGTTGCGCAGCAGCTCCGCCGGGCCGTCGAGCTCGCTGCGGGCCCCGCACAGCGTCGCGGTGTCGGCCAGGCCGAGGCTGGCGTGCACGAGGACCGGCTGCCCGTCGACGTCCACGGGCCGGGCCAGGGCGTGCAGGAACCGCTCGCCGACCCGGCGGCCCGCCGCGGCGCCGCCGCCGACGACGATCGCGAACTCGTCACCGCCCAGGCGCGCCACGGTGTCGCCGCTGCGCACGCAGGCGCGCAGCCGGTCGGCGACCGCCAGCAGCAGGTGGTCCCCGGCCGCGTGCCCGCGGGTGTCGTTGACCTCCTTGAAGTCGTCGAGGTCGATGAACAGCACCCCCACGCCCTCGCGCCGCGACAGCGCCCGCCCCAGCACCTCCAGCAGCAGCGTCCGGTTGGCCAGCCCGGTGAGCGGGTCGCGCAGCCCCTGCTGCTCGTTGAGCCGCCAGGAGGTCAGGTGCGCCCCGCTGGCGGCCAGGACGAACCCGGCGTGCACGAACGTCCAGCCCCACGAGTGCTCCGCCGCGTCGTGGTGGCCGAAGACGGCCTGCGGGTGCAGGGTCCCGAAGACCCCGTGGTGGACGACGACGATGGCCAGGCCGATCCCGAACGGCACCCAGTCCTGGTAGAGCGCGACGACGCCCACCATGACGAAGAAGTGGAAGTGCGCCTCCGTCTGCCCGGACCAGGACTGCACGAGCACGGCGGAGGCGGCGAACAGGCTCACCGACGCCGCCGCGGAGCGCACCTTGCGGCTCAGCCCCGCCTGGTCGGCCAGCAGCAGGGGCGCGAGGACGACCGCCGCGCCCGCGGCGCACGTCAGCAGGTCCAGCCCGCGGGCGGTGCCGAAGACGAACAGCGCCAGGGCCTGCAGCGCGGCGATCCGCACGATGGTGCGGTGCCGGCGCGCCCAGACCTCCGCGGGCAGCTCCCGGCCGCGCGGCAGCAGGGCGAGCGCCGCGTCGAGGCGGCGGCGCAGGGGCTGGGCGACCGGGTCCACACCGGGGTGTCGGGACGCCGGGGCCGCCGCCGGAGCCTGCGCGCCCGGCGACCACCCGATCGGCCCTGCCCCGGTGCGCCCGGGCGGGCCTCCGGGGCGGGCGCGCTCAGGGCCGGTGGTCGGCGGGCACGACCTCGGCGGGCACCGGCGGCGGGGGCGGGGTGCCGTCGCCGAAGGGCCGGCCGCCGAGCTCCTCGCGCCCGTGCGGCGCCCACCAGCCGCTGGTGTCCGGTCCCGCGGGCACCACCTGGGTGGGGTTGATGTCGCGGTGCACGACGTAGTAGTGCCGCTTGACGTGGTCGAGGTCGACGGTGTCGCCGAATCCCGGCGTCTGGAACAGGTCGCGGAAGTAGGCCCACAGCACCGGCATCTCGGTGAGCTTGTGCCGGTTGCACTTGAAGTGGCCGTGGTAGACGGCGTCGAAGCGGGCCAGCGTGGTGAACAGCCGCACGTCCGCCTCGGTGATCGTGTCGCCGACGAGGTAGCGCTGCCGCGACAGCCGCTCCGAGAGGACGTCGAGCCGGTCGAACAGCCGCCGGTAGGCCTTGTCGTAGGCGTCCTGGGTGCCGGCGAACCCGGCCCGGTAGACGCCGTTGTTGACGTCGCGGAACACCTGCCGGTCCACCTCGTCGATCTCCTCGCGCAGGTGCTCGGGGTACAGCTCCGGCGCGCCGGGGCGGTGGTGCTCGCGCCACTCCAGCGACAGGTCGATCGTCATCTGCGCGAAGTCGTTGGTGACCACCTGGCCGGTGGGCACGTCGACGATGGCCGGCACGGTGATGCCCAGCGGGTAGTCGGGGTCGCGGGCGAAGAAGGCCTCCTGCAGCCGCTCGATGCCCAGCACCGGGTCGCGGCCGCCGGGGTCGAGGTCGAAGGTCCAGCTGCGCTCGTCGTGGGTGGGCCCGCAGATCCCCATCGACAGCGCCGCCTCCAGCCCCAGCAGCCGGCGCACGACGACCGCCCGGTGCGCCCACGGGCAGGCGCGGCTGACGACGAGGCGGTACCGGCCGGCCTCCACGGGCCAGCCGTCGCGGCCGTCCGCGGTGATGCGCGTCGTCAGGTACCGCTGGTCGCGCCGGTAGGAACCGGAGGGGTTGACGTATCCGCTGGAGCCGGTGCCTGTCACCGGCCAGACGCTACGTCGGCGCCCGGGCGGCCGCACGCGGGCGGCCGCCCGGGACGCCCGGCCCAGCGGGACGCTCGGCCCGGCGGGGCGCTCAGCCCAGCAGGACGGTCAGCGCGTGGATCACCAGGCCGACCAGCCCGCCCACGACGGTGCCGTTGATGCGGATGAACTGCAGGTCGCGCCCGACGTGCAGCTCGATGCGGCGCGCGGCGTCGTCACCGTCCCAGCGGGCCACCGTGTCCGAGATCACCGTGGCCAGCTCGGGCGCGAACCGCCGCACGACGTGCCCGGCGGCGTCGATGAGGTGGCCCTGGACGCGCAGCGCGAAGGCGTCGTCGGTGACCATCCGGCGGCCCACGTCGACGAGCGCCTCCTCGCTGCGCACGCGCAGCGAGGAGGCCGGGTCGGCGAGGGCGTCGAGCAGGAAGCCCCGCACGCTCGACCACAGGCCCGCGACGGTGTCGGCCAGCCCGGGGGAGCTCAGCAGCCGCTGCTGGAACTCGTCGGCCTTGGCGCGCGTCTCGGGGTCGTTCTGCAGGGCGTCGGCGTAGCGGGCGAGCAGGTCGTCGATGGCGCGCCTGCCCTGGTGGTCGGGGTCGGCGGCGACGTCGTCGACCCAGCGCTGGGCCTCGGTGTAGACGCGCCGGCCGAGGCGCTCGTTGAGCCAGTCCGGCGCCCACAGCGGTGCGCGCTCCTCGACGAGGCGGCGCACCAGGGCCTCGTTGCCGCGCAGCCAGCGCTGGGCCTCGGCGAGCGTCAGGTCGACGACGGGGTGGTGGGTGCCGTCGCGCACCACCTCGGCCAGCAGCCGCCCCAGCGCCGGGCTCCACGCCTGCGCGCCCAGGCGGCGCACGAGGACCTGGTCGATGACGGCGGTGACCTCCTCGTCGCGCAGGATCCCCAGCGCGCCGGTCAGGACGGTCGCGGCCTCGTCGACGACGCGGGCCGCGCCGCCGCGCTCGGCCAGCCAGGCGCCCGCCCGGCGGGGGATGCCCGCGCGGGCGACCTTGTCGCGCACCACGTCCTCGGCGAGGAAGTTCTCGGCGACGAACTGCTCCAGGCTCTTGCCGAGCGCCTCCTTGCGCCGGGGGATGAGCGCGGTGTGCGGGATCGGCAGCCGCAGCGGGTGGCGGAAGATCGCCGTGACGGCGAACCAGTCGGCGACGGCGCCGACCATGGCCGCCTCGGCGCCGGCGTTGACGAAGCCCCAGGCGCCGTCGCGGCCGGCGGTGAGGGCGTAGACGGCGGCGGCCAGCACGAGCAGGCCGGTGGCCAGCAGCCGCATGCGCCGCAGGGCGCTGCGCCGCTCGGCGTCACCGGCCGCGTCGCCGAGCGCGCTCCCGCCGGGGCCGGCCGCGGGGGCGGGAGGGACGAGGACGGGCGCGCGGGTGCTGCTCACGCGCCCATCCTCACCCATGGCCGGCTCCCCGCCGCCAGCCCGCCGTCGTCCCCCCGTCAGCCCGCCGCGGGCCGGCGCAGCAGCTGCAGCAGCCCGTCGAGCAGCTGCGTGCCGGGCGCCGGCACGCCGGTGCCCTGGCAGGTCACGTCGCCCTCGGGGGCGGCGCCGGTGAGCAGGAAGGTGTCGACGACCTCGTCGACGCACGCGTTGCCCGTGAGGTAGACGCCGTGGTCGCCCTCGTCCACCACGGTGACCATCCGCGAGCTGGGCAGCGCCGCGGCGGTCTCCAGCGCCCCCTCGTAGGCGGTGGCCGGGTCGTGGGTGGACTGCAGGACCAGCAGCGGCGGCAGGTCGCGGCCGTCGGGCCGCGGCAGCGTCAGCTCGGGCCGGTCGTAGTAGGCGCACGGCTGGCTGGTCACCGACCACCCCAGCAGCGGGTACCGCTGGCCGTACCGGTCGCCGGCCTCGTCCCAGGCGCGCTGCCCGCGCGTCCACGCCGTGTCGTTGCAGGTGATGGTCTGGAAGGTGGCGGCCATGGTCTCGTCGAAGCGGGAGGCGGCGACCATCGCCTCGCCCGCCTGGGCGGTGGCCCGCTGCACGCCCAGCAGGTCGCCCGCGGAGCGGGCCAGCAGCGCGGCGCGCAGGTAGAGCATCGTCCACGCCTGGCTCTCGAAGCTCTGCTTGCTGTACATGTTGCTCGCCGTCACGCCGTCCAGCAGCTGGGGGGTGACGGCCCCCACGCCGGGCACCTGCAGCGGCTCGACGGCCAGGCCGGCGCGGACCTCCTCGTAGGTGCGCGTGACCGCGGCCGGGTCCGCGCCGAGGCGGAACAGCCACGACCACCGCGCCGCCCACGGGCGGAAGTCCTCGTCGAAGCGGCGCTGGAAGGCCATCGGCTGGTGCTCGAACGCCTGCTGCCAGCCGGCGGTCACGTCGACGTTGGAGTCGAGCACGAACCGGCCGACGCGGGCGGGGAAGTAGGTGGCGTACTGCGCGCCCAGCCAGGTGCCGCCGGAGACGCCGACCCAGTCGACGGTCTCGCGCTCCAGCACCGCGCGCACGAGGTCGAGGTCGGCGACGGTCTGCTCGGTGGTGACCACCGGGGCCAGCGGGTCCTGCTGGCAGGCCCGGGCCGCCGCGGAGACCAGCTCGGCCGTGCGGTCCAGCGCGGCGTCGGAGCGGTCGCGCGGGTCCGGCAGGGCGGCGTTGGCGGCCACGACCTCGTCGCCGCACTCCAGGGAGGTGCTCGCGCCGGTGCCGCGGACGTCGACGCCGACGACCTCGGTGCCCGTGAGGGCCCCGATCGTCCCGTAGACGGCCATCGACAGCCCGGCGCCGCCGGGGCCGCCGGGGTTGGTCAGGACGGTCCGCTCCGGGCGCGGGCCCTCGCGGTGGACGCGGCTGATCGCGATGCTCAGCGGCTCGCCCGCGGTGGGCTCGTCCCAGTCGCGCGGCACGGTGACGACCGCGCACTCCAGCCCCAGCTCCAGGACCCCGAGCTGCACCTCGAGCGGGTTGAACTGCTCGGCGGTGCACGGGGCCCACACCGGCCGCTGCTCGCGCAGGGCGGCCGGGGTGCGCTGCTCGAACTGCGCCTGCGCCTGCTCCAGGGTCGCCGGCCGCGCCGCGGCCAGCGCCGACAGCCGCCCGCTGCCGGGCAGCGTGGCCGTGGGGGCGGTCGTGGTGGTGTCGGCCGCGGCGGGGACGGCGCCGAGCAGCAGGGTGCCCGCGATCGCCGCCGTCGTCGTGCTCGCGAGGGCCGCCAGGCTCCTGCGGGGTCGCTGCTGGGTCATCGTCAACCTCTCGTGCGGCCACCGGGGGCCGGCAGCTGGGTGGTCCCTGTGCGTCCATCCACCCGCACCGGCGCGCGCGCCGTCGACGGACGGACGGCTGGTCCCGGGTCCGACCTTCGGGGGATGCGGCGGCCGGTACCGTCGCGGTCGTGGCCACGGACGAGCAGGAGCGGGCGGCGGCGCCGGGCGGCGCCGCGGGTGCGGTGACGGGTCTGGGCCCGATGCCGGGGGAGGACCCGCGCGAGGCCGCGCGGACGGTGTTCGGCGAGCTCGGCGAGGCGCCGCACGTGCCGCACCTGGCGCAGCTGCCGGCGCGCGGGCCCGGCGCCGACCCGGTGGGGCGCACCGCGGCGCTGCTGGTGGACCTGCCGGTGGACCTGCAGCCCGCGGGCTGGCGCTTCGTCGACGCGCCCGGCCGCGACGCCCGGCGGGCGTCCTCCTTCCTGCGCGCCGACCTCGACGAGCTGGCCGAGGCCGGCGCGGGCTGGTCGGGGCCGCTGGCGCTGGCCGTCGTCGGCCCGTGGTCGCTGCTGGCCGCGGTCGAGCTGGCCCGCGGCGAGCGCAGCGTCAGCGACCCGGGGGCGCGCCGCGACGTCGTGGCCTCGCTGGCCGAGGGGATCGGCGCGCACGTGGCCGACGTGCGGCGCCTGGTGCCGGGGGCGCAGGTGCTCGTGCAGGTGGAGGAGCCCTCGGTGCCCGCGGTGCTGGCCGGGCGGCTGCCGACCCAGTCCGGCTACGGCACGCTGCGCGCCGTCCCGCAGGCGGAGGTGCGCGACGGGCTGCGCGCGGTCGTGGACGCCGTGCGCGCCGCCGGCGCGCGGCCGCTCGTGCGGCTGGCCGCCGACGAGCCGCCGCTGGCGCTGGTGCGGGAGGTGGGCGCGGACGCCGTCGCCCTCGACGTGCGCGGGCTGGGGCCGCTGGGCTGGGAGTCGCTGGCCGCGACCGTCGAGGCGGGGGTGCGGTTGTGGGCCGGGGTCCTGCCGGTGGTCGCCGACCCGCCGGCGGTGCCCGCGCTCGTCGACGCGCTGCGGGTGCCCTGGCGGCGGGTGGGGCTGCCCGCCGCGCTGCTCGCCGACGTCGTGCTGACCCCCGCGGAGGGGCTGCAGGCGCTGGACCCGGCCGCGGTGCGCCCGCTGCTGGGCCGGCTGCGCGAGGCCGGTGCCGCCGTCGCGGAGAGCTCCGGTGACTGAGCCCGCCGCTCCCGCCTTCCGCGAGGCGCGCGCCGAGGACGTGCCCGCCGTCGTGGCGCTCGTGGAGTCGGCCTACCGCGGGGAGTCCAGCCGGCGGGGCTGGACGACCGAGGCGGACCTGCTCGACGGGCAGCGCACCGATCCCGCGGGCATCGCCGCGGTCCTGCACGACCCCGGCTCCGTGCTGCTGCTGGCCGAGGTGGACGGGCGGCTGCTCGGCTGCTGCGAGCTGCGCTCGGTGGGGACCTCGGCCTACTTCGGCACCTTCGCGGTGGACCCGGCGCAGCAGGGCGCCGGCCTGGGCGGGCGCCTGCTGGCCGAGGCGGACGCGCAGGCGGTGCGCCGCTGGGGCGCGCAGGCGCTGGAGATGACGGTCATCGCCCAGCGGGCGGACCTGCTGGCCTGGTACGAGCGCAGGGGTTTCCGCCGCACCGGCGAGCGCAGGCCGTTCCCGTACGGCGACGAGCGGTTCGGGCGCCCGCGCCGCGACGACCTGGAGTTCGTGGTGCTGCGGCGGGCGACGGGGACGGCCGGCTGAACCCGGTCGCCCCCGCCGCGCCGGCGCGGGCCCGGCCCGGGGTCAGCGCAGGTCGGCCTGCACCTGGATGCCGATGAACTCGTCGTCGTCGGGCTGCCCGTCGACGCGGCCGTCGGAGAACGGGTAGTTGTTGTCGTTGCCGACGACGATGGTGTGCTCGTCGAGGACGTCGACGCTCTCGATGGTGGTGAAGGGGAACGTCAGGAACCCCGAGGCCGCGCTGAGCTCGCCGGCCACCCCGTCCGGGTCGGGGACCGCCATGAGGTTCACCAGCTGGGTCTTGAGCGGGTGCCCGCTCGCGTCCGTGACGCTGGTGTCGACGAGGAACACGGCCTTGAACACGGCGGTCGGGCCCTGGCCGTTGTCGCGCTCGAGGACGAGGAAGCGGTGGTCGTCGACCTGGGTGAGGTCGCCGATGGCGTTGCCCGGCGACTCCAGCCGGTAGGTGAACTCCTCGCCGCGGTAGCGGCCCTGCTCCGTGTCGTAGCGCAGGACGCGCAGGTCCTGCGGGTCGTCACCGGCCACGGCGCCCTCGAGCATCGGGAACAGGTAGCGCCCGTCGGCGGAGGCCGCCATGCCCTCGAACCCCTTGGAGGAGGCCAGGTTCGGCGTCGCGTCCCCGAGCTGGGGGTTGTCGGGGGAGGCGACGCCGGGCAGCGGCACGGGCGCCTGGAGCAGGCGGCCGGCGGCGTCGGTGTGCAGCAGGTAGGGGCCGAACTCCTCGCCGAACCAGAACGTGCCGTCGGGGGCCTGGCGGAACGACTCGAGGTCGAAGTCGGCGCCGGTGAGGCGGCGGTCCTCGCGCGTCAGCGGCCAGCCGACGTGGTGGTACGGGTCGGACAGGGAGAAACCGCCCGCCACGACGCTCAGCGCGCCGTCGGCGCCCGGCTGCAGGCGGTGCACGGTGAGCAGGAAGTCGGCGCTGTTGGCCTTGGTGCCGTACCCGTTGTCGGAGAGCACGAGGTAGCTGCCGTCGGGCTGGACGAGGTTGCCGGAGAAGCCCTGCACCGGCTGGGCCTCGAACGGCACGGCCACGCCGTTGGCGGTCTCGATCGCGGAACCGCTCGGGACGGGCTCGCCGAACGTGGCGGCCGGCAGGACGTGGCGGGAGACGAGCTTGGCGCTCTGGGCGGGCACGTCGCGGGAGGGCGCGCGGTCGTCGGCGGACGCGCTGGCGACGGCGCCGCCCGCGAGGGCCGCGGCGGCCAGGGCGGCGACGAGGGCCGCGCTGCGGCGGGCGGGGCGGGCGGGGCGGGGGGAGCGGCGGGGTGCGCCGAGGGGGGTCGTGGTCACGGCCGCGACCGTAGGGACGGCGCCCTCCGGCCGGGCGTCGCCCGCGCGTCGCCCGGGCGACGGCCCGGTGAACGCCCCGCGCCCGCCGTGCGCCCGCCGTGCCCGCGGCGCGGGCGGGTGCTCGCGGGCACGTGTCGGCCCCTCGCGGCAGGATGGCCCCGTGAGCGAGACCACCACTGACGACCTCGGCGGCGAGCGGCCGGCGGTCCCCGCGCAGGCGCGGCACCGCTGGGAGGAGCTCGCGGCGCGGATCGAGGCCGCGCGCTTCGCCTACTACGTGCGCAACGCCTCGCCGCTGAGCGACGGCGAGTACGACGCCCTGGAGCGCGAGCTGCGCGCCCTGGAGGAGCGCCACCCCGAGCTGCGCACCCCGGACTCGCCCACCCAGACCGTCGGCGGCACCTTCTCCACCGAGTTCGCCACCGTCGACCACCCCGAGCGGATGCTCAGCCTCGACAACGCCTTCTCCACCGACGAGCTGTCCGCGTGGGCGGCGCGGGTGGAGAAGGAGGTCGGCGCGGGGGTCCGCTACCTGTGCGAGCCGAAGATCGACGGCCTGGCGATCGACCTGGTGTACGAGGGCGGGCGGCTGGTGCGCGGGGTCACCCGCGGGGACGGGCGCACGGGCGAGGACGTGACGTTCAACGTGCGCACCATCGACGACGTCCCGGCCCGGCTCGCGGGGGCGGACGTGCCGGAGTTCCTCGAGGTGCGCGGGGAGGTCTTCTTCGAGGTCGCCGCCTTCGAGGCGCTCAACGAGTCGCTGATGGACGCCGGGAAGGCCCCGTTCGCCAACCCCCGCAACGCCGCGGCGGGCTCGCTGCGGCAGAAGGACCCGCGGGTGACGGCCACCCGGCCGCTGCGCGTGCTCGTCCACGGCGTCGGCGCGCGCCGCGGCATGGAGAACGCCACCCAGTCGGAGGCGTACGAGAAGCTCGCCGCCTGGGGGCTGCCGACGTCCTCGCGCACCCGGGTCGTCGACACCCTGCCCGAGGTCGCCGAGTACGTGCGGCACTACGGCGAGCACCGCCACGACGTCGAGCACGAGATCGACGGGGTCGTCGTCAAGGTCGACCAGGTGCCGCTGCAGCGCAGGCTGGGCGCGACCTCGCGCGCCCCCCGGTGGGCGATCGCCTTCAAGTACCCGCCGGAGGAGGTGACGACGAAGCTGCACGACATCCGCGTCAACGTCGGCCGCACCGGCCGGGTCACCCCCTTCGCGTTCCTGGAGCCGGTGCACGTCAGCGGGTCCACCGTCCAGCTGTCGACGCTGCACAACGCCGACGAGGTCAAGCGCAAGGGCGTGCTCATCGGCGACACCGTGATCGTCCGCAAGGCCGGGGACGTCATCCCCGAGGTCGTCGGGCCCGTCGTGGACCTGCGCACCGGCGACGAGCGCGAGTTCGTCTTCCCCACCACCTGCCCCGAGTGCGGCACCCCGCTGCGGCGCGAGCGCGCCGACGACGTGGACATCCGCTGCCCGAACGCGCGCAGCTGCCCCGCGCAGCTGCGCGAGCGGGTGTTCCACGTCGCCGGCCGCGGCGCCTTCGACGTCGAGGCGCTCGGCTACGAGGCCGCCACGGCGCTGCTGCGGGCGGGGGTGATCACCGACGAGGGCGACCTGTTCACGCTCACCGAGGACGACCTGCTGAAGGTCCCGCTGTTCACGAACAAGAACGGCTCGCTGTCGGCCAACGGCCGGCGGCTGCTGGCCAACCTCGCGGCGGCGAGGTCCCAGCCGCTGTGGCGGGTGCTGGTGGCGCTGTCGATCCGCCACGTCGGCCCGACGGCCGCGCGGGCGCTGGCGGGGCGCTTCGGCACCGTGGAGGCGATCGAGGCCGCCTCCACCGAGGAGCTGGCCGCCGCCGAGGGCGTCGGCCCGACCATCGCCGAGGCCGTGCGCGAGTGGCTGGAGGTGGACTGGCACCGCGACGTCGTGCGCAAGTGGCGCGAGGCCGGGGTGCGGATGGCCGACGAGCGCGACGAGTCCACCCCGCGCACGCTGGAGGGGCTGACGATCGTCGTCACCGGCTCGCTGGCGCGCTTCTCCCGCGACGAGGCCAAGGAGGCGATCCTGGCCCGCGGCGGCAAGGCCTCCAGCGGGGTGTCGAAGAAGACCTCCTTCGTCGTCGTCGGCGATGCGCCCGGCTCCAAGGCCGACAAGGCGCAGCAGCTGGGCGTGCGCGTCCTCGACGAGGACGGCTTCGCGGCGCTGCTGGAGGGCGGACCGGACGCCGTCGCGCTGCCGGAGGCCGAGCAGGAGGCCGAGCAGGAGGCGCCCACCACCGGGTGAACGGGGCGGTCAGCGTCGCCGCGCGGCCTCGTCCGCGCCGGTGGTGAGGTCGACGGGGGCGTCGTGGGCGTCGCTGGCGGCGGCGTCGACGTCCTGGCCCTCGCGGGCGGCGGCCGCCGTGCCGGTCTCGCCCGTGAGGAAGCGGTAGGCCAGGCCGGCGACGGCGCCCCCGACGAGCGGAGCGAGCCAGAACACCCACAGCTGGGCCAGCGCCCAGCCGCCCACGAAGAGCGCCTGGCCGGTGGAGCGGGCCGGGTTCACCGAGGTGTTGGTGACGGGGATGCTCACGAGGTGGACGAGGGTGAGGGCCAGGCCGATGGCGAGCGGCCCGAAGCCCTGCGCGGCCCGGCGGTCGGTGGCGCCGAGGATGACGAGCAGGAAGAAGGCGGTCATGACCACCTCCACGAGCAGCGCCGCGGCCAACCCGTACCCGCCGGGGGAGTGCTCGCCGTAGCCGTTGGCCGCGAACCCGCTCCCGCTCGCCGAGAAGCCGGCCCGCCCGCTGGCGACGGCGTGCAGGACCGCGGCGGCGGCGACGGCGGCCACCACCTGCGTGACCACGTAGGGCAGCAAGTCGCGGACGGGCATGCGCCGCGCCAGGAGCAGGCCCAGCGAGACCGCCGGGTTGAAGTGGCCGCCGGAGAGGTGGCCGAAGGCGTAGGCCATCGTCAGGACCGACAGCCCGAACGCCAGGCTGACGCCGAGCAGGCCGATGCCCACGTCGGGGAAGGTCGCCGCCAGGACCGCGCTGCCGCACCCGGTGAACACGAGCCAGAAGGTGCCGATGAACTCGGCCGTCAAGCGCTTGGACAGGGTGCTTCCCACGACGACCCCACTGTTCGACGGTGGCGCTCCGTGAGGCTCACAGTGGGCGACGGTGCGGAGCGCCCGCAAGGGGTGGACGGTGACGGTCCGGTTGCAGTCGGCTGACCACCTTGTGACCTGCACCACAGATCGCGCGTTCCGATTGACGAGCACCGCGGCGGCACCGATCACTGGACCGTGATCCAGATCCCGGTGACCGCCCGGCCCGCCACCCGCGGGGCGCTCGTCGGGACGCTGAGCGTGGGGCTCGTGGCGCTGGTGGCCACCGCCGCCGCGCCCGCCGTGGACGCCCGCCTGCTCGGCGCGGTGCTGCTCGCGGCGGCCGTCGCGGGGACGCTGCAGCTGCACCGGCGCGTGCGCGACCGGGCGGTGGCCCCGCGCGCCTGGCGCTCCTTCACCGCGGCCGCCGCCACCCTGCTGCTCGCCGCGGCCGCGGACCTGGCCCTGTCGCTCGTGCCGGCCCCGCACGCGCTGGCCGGCGTCCCCACCGCGGCGGCGATGCTGCTGGCCGGCCCGTTCGTCTTCCACGGCACCGTCCGCTGGAACACCGCCTGCCGGCACGTGCTCGACGGCGGGCACGCGCTGAGCTGCGCCGGTGCGGTCCTGGCGCTGACGGCCGCCGGCAACGCCGCGCTGGAGCGGTGGAGCCCCGCCTTCACCGGCTGGTCGCCGTGGCAGGTGCAGGGCTGGTTGCTCGTCGTCTCCGTCCTCGTGGTCCTCACCGGCACCGCCGTCGTCACGGCCTTCGTCGGCGGGGCGCGCGGCGACGCGCGGCTGTGGTGCCTGGCCGGGGTGCTGGCCGGGCTGTCGGCCGCCGCCGCCGCCGTCGCCGCGGACGGCTCGGCGGGCGTGGTCGGGCTGCGGGCGGCCTGCGCCGCGGCCGTCGTCGTCACCGGCGCGGCCGTCGCCCGCTCGTGCCCGCCCGTGCCCGCCGTCGTCGGCGCCGTCGTCCCGGCGGCCGGGACGCTCAGCGTGCTGGGCGTGGCCCTGCTCGTCGTGGTGCTCGCCGCGCTGCGCCCCGGCTCGGGCGTGCGCCCGGCGGTGCTGTGGAGCCTGGCCGGCCTCGCCGTCAGCGCCGTGCTCCTCGTGCGCCTCGTGCGGCGGCTGTCGGAGCTGGCGCAGGCGCGGGTGCAGGCCCGCACCGACGAGCTGACCGGCGCTGCCAACCGCCGCTCGCTGGTGGCCGGCATCGCCGCCCTCCCCGCCCGCCGCCCCGCCGCGCTGCTGCTGGCCGACGTCGACGACTTCGGCGCCGTCAACGAGCGCCTGGGCCACCACGGCGGCGACCTCGTCCTGCGCGAGGTCGCCGCCGCCCTGCGCGCGGTCCTGCCCGCCGACGGCGAGCTCGCCCGCGTCAGCGGCGACACCTTCGCGCTCCTGCTGCCCGACACCGGCGAGGCCGCGGCGCTGGAGCTCGCCGAGCGCCTGGCGCCGGCCGTGGCGGCCGTGCCCGTGGCCTCGCGCGCCGGCCGGCCGCTGTCGGTGAGCGTCGGCGTGGCGAGCGCGCCGGGCGGCACCGTCGGCGCCGACGAGCTGCTGCGGCGCGCGGACACCGCCCTCGCCCGCGCCCGCGGCACCCGCTGCGGGACCAGCCGCTACGACGCGCAGCTGGACGCGGCGACCCGCGAGCGCGCCGTGCTGCTCGCCGACCTGCGGGCCGCGCTGGCGGACCCGGCGCGGCTGGCCGACGAGCTCGTCCTGCACTACCAGCCGCAGGTGCACGCGCGCACCGGCCGGGTCGTCGGCGCCGAGGCGCTGGTGCGCTGGCAGCACCCGCAGCGCGGGGTGCTCGCCCCGGCGGCCTTCCTGGGGCTGGCCGAGGAGCACGGCCTCATGGACGACCTCACCGTCCACCTGCTGCACCGCGCCGCCGCGCAGGCCGCCGCCTGGAGCGCGGCGGGCACCCCGCTGCGGGTGTCGGTCAACCTCTCCGCCGGCTCGCTGGCGCACCCGCGGCTGCTGCCGATCGTCGACGACGTGCTGCGGCGCACCGGCCTGCCGGCGCAGCAGCTGGTCCTGGAGATCACCGAGACGACCCTCATGCGCGACCCCGACCTGGCCGTCTCGGTGGCCCACAGCCTGGTGGCCCGCGGCGTCGGGCTGAGCATCGACGACTACGGGACCGGCTACTCCTCGCTGGCCTACCTCACCGACCTGCCCGCCGGGGAGCTGAAGCTGGACCGCGCCTTCACCGCGCGCGTCACCAGCGAGGAGCGCACCGCGGCGATCGTGCAGGCCACCGTCGCGCTGGCGCACCGCCTGGGGATGCGGGTCGTCGCCGAGGGCGTCGAGGACGGCGAGGCGCTGCAGGTCCTGCGCCACCTCGGCGCCGACGAGACGCAGGGCTACCTGCACAGCCGGCCGCTGCCGCCCCGGCAGCTGCAGCGCTGGCTGGCCACCGCCGCGGCGACCGCCGCACCGTCCCCCGCGCAGCCCGCGCCCGGGCACGCGCGGCCGCCGGCGCCGCGGGCCGCCGCGCCGGTCGGCGAGGAGCCGGTCCAGGCCCCATAGACTCGACTCCCGTGTCCGCCATCTCCCGAGCCGAGGTCGAGCACCTCGCGCGCCTGGCGCGCATCGACATGACCGACGAGGAGCTGGACCGCATGGCCGGCCAGCTCGACGCGGTCCTCGACGCCGTCGCCCAGGTCGCCTCCGTCGTCACCGACGACGTGCCCGCCACCTCGCACCCCGTGCCCCTGACCAACGTGACCCGTCCCGACGTCGTGCGCCCGGGGCTGAGCGCCGAGGAGGCGCTCGCGGGCGCCCCGGAGGCCGAGGACGGCCGGTTCCGGGTCCCGCAGATCCTCGGGGAGGAAGCATGAGCACGCCCGTCGCCGAGCTGGTCCGCTGGGACGCCGCGCGCCTGTCGCAGGCGCTGCGCGCCGGGGTGGTCTCCTCCGAGGAGGTCACCCGCGCCCACCTGGACCGCATCGCCGCCGTCGACGGTCCCACCGCCGACCCCGACGGCTCCGGCGTCCACGCCTTCCTGCACGTGGACGCCGAGGGCGCCCTGGCCCGCGCCCGGCAGGTCGACGCCGACCGCGCCTCCGGTGCCGAGCTGGGCCCGCTGGCCGGGATCCCGATCGGCGTCAAGGACGTGCTGACCACGCGCGGCATGCCCACCACCTGCGGCTCGCGGATGCTCGAGGGCTGGGTGCCGCCCTACGACGCCACCGTCGTGCGCGAGCTGCACGCCGCCGGCCTGGTCGTGCTCGGCAAGACGAACATGGACGAGTTCGCGATGGGCTCCACCACGGAGCACTCCGCCTTCGGCGTCACCCGCAACCCGTGGGACGCCACCCGCATCCCCGGCGGCTCCGGCGGCGGCTCGGCCGCGGCGCTGGCGGCCTTCGAGGCGCCGCTGACCATCGGCTCGGACACCGGCGGCTCGATCCGCCAGCCCGCGGCCGTCACCGGCACCGTCGGCGTCAAGCCGACCTACGGGGCCGTCTCGCGCTACGGGCTCGTGGCGCTGGCCAGCTCGCTGGACCAGGCCGGCCCGTGCGCGCGCACGGTGCTCGACACGGCGCTGCTGCACGCCGTCATCGCCGGGCACGACCCGTACGACTCCACCTCGATCCCGGCCGCGGTGCCCGACGTCGTGGGCGCCGCCCGCCGGGGCGCCGACGGCGACCTGAGCGGGGTGCGGGTCGGCGTCGTGCGGGAGCTGTCCGGCGACGGCTACGAACCCGGCGTGCTCGCCCGGTTCACCGAGGCCCTCGACGAGCTGCGCGCCGCCGGCGCCGAGGTCGTCGAGCTGAGCCTGCCGAACATCGTCCACGCCCTCGCGGCGTACTACCTCATCCTGCCCAGCGAGGCCTCCAGCAACCTCGCCAAGTTCGACGGCATGCGCTACGGCCTGCGGGTGGTCCCCGAGGGCGAGCACGTGACGGCCGAGCAGGTCATGCGCGCCACGCGCGCCGCCGGTTTCGGCGACGAGGCCAAGCGCCGCATCGTGCTGGGCACCTACGCGCTGTCGGCCGGCTACTACGACGCCTACTACGGCAGCGCCCAGAAGGTGCGCACCCTCGTGCAGCGCGACTTCACCGAGGCCTTCGGGAAGGTCGACGTGCTCGTCTCCCCGACGGCGCCGACGGTCGCCTACCGGCTGGGGGAGAAGCTGGACGACCCGCTGGCCATGTACGCCGGCGACGTCGCCACGATCCCGGCGAACCTCGCCGGCATCCCCGGCATGTCGCTGCCCGCGGGGCTGTCCGACGGGCTGCCGGTGGGGTTGCAGGTCCTGGCCCCGCAGCAGGCCGACGACCGGCTGTACCGGGTGGGTGCCGCGCTGGAGGCGCGGCTGGTGGCGAAGTGGGGCGGGCCGCTGCTCGCCCGGGTCCCGGAGTGGAAGGGAGTGCCGGCATGAGCGCGCAGAGCGTCGGGCTGGTCGACTACGACGAGGCCGTCAGCCGGTTCGACCCGGTCCTCGGCCTCGAGGTACACGTCGAGCTGAACACCAAGACGAAGATGTTCTCCGGTGCGCCGACGGAGTTCGGCGCAGAGCCGAACACCCAGGTGGACCCCACCTCGCTGGGGCTGCCGGGTGCGATGCCGGTGCTCAACGCGAAGGCGCTGGAGTCGGCGATCAGGATCGGGCTGGCGCTGAACTGCACGATCGCGAGCTCGTGCCGGTTCGCCCGGAAGAACTACTTCTACCCGGACATGCCGAAGAACTTCCAGACCTCGCAGTACGACGAGCCGATCGCCTACGACGGCCACCTGGACGTCGACGTGCCGGCCAGCGAGGACGGCTCCAAGCCGGCGTTCACCTACCGGGTGCAGATCGAGCGCGCCCACATGGAGGAGGACACCGGCAAGTCGCTGCACGTCGGCGGCTCCACCGGCCGCATCCACGGCGCGGAGTACTCCCTGGTGGACTACAACCGCGCCGGCATCCCGCTCATCGAGATCGTCACCCGGCCGCTGGAGGGCACCGGCGACCGCGCACCGGACGTGGCGCGCGCCTACGTGGCGGCCCTGCGCGACCTGCTGCGCGCCCTCGAGGTGTCCGACGTGAAGATGGAGCAGGGTTCGCTGCGCTGCGACGTCAACCTGTCGCTGCGCCCGAGCCCGGACGCGCCGCTGGGCACCCGCTCGGAGACGAAGAACGTCAACTCGCTGCGCTCGGTGGAACGCGCCGTGCGCTACGAGGTCTCCCGGCACGCGGCCGTCCTGGACGCCGGCGAGAAGGTCGTGCAGGAGACCCGCCACTGGCACGAGGACACCGGGCTGACCACGGCGGGGCGGGAGAAGTCGGACGCGGAGGACTACCGCTACTTCCCCGAACCCGACCTCGTGCCGATCGAGCCCGACCCGGCGTGGGTGGAGCAGCTGCGCGCGACGCTGCCGGAGCCGCCCGCGCAGCGGCGCCGGCGGTTGCAGGCGGAGTGGGGCTTCTCCGACCCGGAGTTCCGCGACACCGTCAACGCCGGTGCCGTCGAGCTCGTCGAGGCGACCGTCGCCGCCGGCGCCCCGCCCGCCGCCGCGCGCAAGTGGTGGACCGGCGAGCTGTCGCGGCGCGCGAACGCCGAGGGCGTGGAGCTGTCCTCGCTGCCGGTGACGCCGGCCGCGGTGGCCGAGCTGCAGGCCCTCGTCGACGCCGGCACGCTCACCGACCGCCTGGCGCGCGAGGCGCTGGAGGGCATGCTCGCCGGGGAGGGCAGCGCCGCGGACGTCGTCGCCGCGCGCGGGCTGGCCGTCGTCTCCGACGAGTCCGCGCTCGTGGCGGCCGTCGACGCGGCCATCGCCGCCAACCCCGGTGTCGTGGAGAAGATCCGCGGCGGCAAGGCCCAGGCCGCGGGGGCGCTCATCGGCGCGGTGATGAAGCAGATGGGCGGCAAGGCCGACGCCGCCCGCGTCCGCGAGCTCGTCGTGGAGCGCGTGGGGTCCTGACCGGGCGGACCCGCCGGCCCGGCACCGGGCCCCGCCCC
>NZ_JBJLSF010000040.1:0-40162 GCF_050871885.1 Kineococcus aridisoli
CGGGATTCTCACCGCTCCACGTAGAGCGGGCGGACACGCGGGGCACGCCGACCGAAGCGCACCACGGGGTCGGTGCCTAGTTCCCTCCGGCACGGCGCCGGCGGGCGGTGACCGCGTCACCGGTGACGCGGTCGCCGGTGACGCGGTCACCGCCGGCGGACGGCCCTTGCCGTCGGCGCGGCGCCTGACCTACTGTCTGGGTTCCGAGGGAAGCACTCCCGCTCCCAGGTCTCGATCCCGCAGCGGCGCAACTCCTCCTCGATGGCGTGGACGTCGTCGATCCATGTCCCGCACGGATCGACCGCGTGCACTCGTCGACCGGACGACTGGACATGACTGCACGATGAGCCACTCCGTCACGAGCAGGAACACCGATGCCGATCGGCCCGCCGGGCGCTACCGCGCGACGACGGCGGGGCGCTTCTCGCGCGTGGACGCCGCTCTCCTCGCGATCGTGGTCGGCGCGACCCTCGGCATCCGCCTGCCCGGCATCTGGACGGCCTACGACATCTACGTCGACGAGTTCGTCTACGTGCTCCAGGGTCAGAGCGTCCGCGACGGCCACATCCCCCCGGGGACGCCGGACCAGCCGTTCCTCATCCACCCGCCAGGCTTCTTCGTCTACGAAGCCCTGTGGATGGACGTGTTCGGGGTGGATGCCGACCGCTTCGACGCCGTCTTCGCCATGCGCGAGGCCCAGCAGGTGCTCGTGGCGCTGACCGCGGTGGGGCTGTACCTGGTGGTGCGTTCCCTCGTCGGCCGCGTGCCGGCGCTGATCACCGGACTGGTGTTCGCCCTCGACCCGTTCGTCGTCCGGCAGAACGGTCGCATCCTGCTGGAGAGTTCGACGATGACGTGGGCCGTGCTCGGGTTCGCGGTCCTCGTCCCGCTCGTGCGGCACTTCGACACCGCTGCGACGGACGCCGGACCACCCGCGCGGACGGCGCGGCGCCACGTCGTGGCGGCGGCCGGCGGTGGCCTGCTGTTCGGCTGCGCGATCGCCTCGAAGGACATGGCAGCGTTCACCACCGCCTTCCCGCTGGCGGTCGGCCTGCTCACCGGGTGGTTCCTGCCCCGGAAGCTGAGCGCCGTCGCCCTGGCCGCCGCGTGCGTGCCGTACGCCGTCTTCGTGGGGTTCGTCGCCTCCGCCGGCCTGCTCCCGGAGCTGTGGCGAGCGAAGACCTCGGGGCTGTCCCGGCTCGCCGGGGCGACCATCACCACCGGCTACAACGCGGACGACGCCCCCTCCATCACCTCGGTGGCGCTGCAGCAGATCCACGACTTCGGCACCAGCTACGCGGTCATGGCGGCCGGTGGTGCGGCCGCGCTCTGGCTGCTCGTGCGAACCCGCCGGCAGGCCGAGCGGTTCGTGGCGCTGGCGGCGGTGCTCGGCTGCGCGATGGTCGGGTACGGCGTCCTCTTCGGCACGAGCGAGGAGCACCTCTTCTACTTCGTCGTCGTCCCCGTGCTGGCACCCCTCAGCGTCGTGGCCGTCGGCCTGTTCCGGCGCGCGCGGCAGCGGGACGGCCGCGCGCCGATCGCCGTCGTGGGCGCGCTCCTGGCCGCCACGCTCGTCTTCGACGCGGTCGCGTGGGCGCGGCTGCGGTCCACGCCGGACGACGGCCAGGTGCAGGCCTACGAGTGGTTGATGCGCAACGCCCCGGCGGGTGCGAACGTCGTGTGGATCGCCGGCCAGACGAAGTACATGTTCCGCGGCACCGACCACCCGACGATCGACCTGGAGGACCCGGCGCGGATGGCGGCGGAGGCGCCCTTCTACATGCTGATCCTCGAGAAGGAGGTCGAGCAGCGGTACTCCTACGCCTCACCGGAGGACGTGCAGTGGTACACCTCCCGCTCCGACCTGGTGTTCAGCCAGCGCGGCGCGACGTACGGCGAGGTGTCGGTCTACCGCGTGCACGACCCGTCGACCTGGTGACGCCCGAGGGGGTCGGCACGGGCCCGACGACGGTGGACGGCCCGGCCACGGTGGACGGCCCGCCCGCGGTGGACGGCCCGGGGCCGCAGCGGGCGCGCTCGCCGGAGGACGGGGCGGGCGGTCGACGTGGCGCCGCGGCGCGGCACCGGGTCAGCGGGCTGGAGGCACCGCGCGCTGCGGAGGTCACCTCCGGCGCCGAGGCGGGGCCGGGGTCCGCAGCGGCAGCGCCCGCGGGACCGTCGGCGCGCAGCGGGCGGGCAGCCCCGCGCGGAGCCGGCACCCACGCAGCGGGACTGCTCACGATCGCGAACGTGGCGATCGGCGTCCTCAACTACCTGTACTCGCTGTCGCTGACGCACCTCATGCCCGCCGCGCAGTACACCGTCTTCGCCGCGGTGCTCTCCGTCCTCATCATCCAGGGCACCATCGGCTCGGCGGGGGTCCCCTGGGTGCTCGCCCGCGACATCGCGATGCGCGGCGACGACCCCGTCGCCGCCCGTCGGAGCGTCACCTTCGCCTTCTGGTTGAACGTGTGGTCCGGAGCCCTGCTCGCCGGGCTGGTGGCCCTGGTGTGCGCGTCGTTCGCCTCCAGCGGCGCGGTCGTCGTCACGAGCCTCACGGCCTTCCTGCTCGCCGTCTCGTCGACGGGGGCGGGGTGGTTGCAGGGCCACCGCCGGACGAACCTCATCGCGGTCCTCAAGCTGAGCGAGGTCGTCGTGAAGGTGGTCACCGGCCTCCTCCTCGCGAGGGCGACGTCGGGCTCGGCGGCGATGGTCCTGCTCGCCTCGCTCCTCGGCTGCCTCGTCCTGTTCGCCAGCTTCCCCTCCTTCGCCCGTGCGATCGGCCGGCCGACGTCGATGGCGCGCACCGCCGACCTGTGGCTCAGCGCGGCGCGCATCGGCGGTCTGCAGATCGGCGTCGCGGTGATCGGTGCGGCCGACAGCCTCGTGGTCACGATGGTGGACGCGGTGGCCACCGACACCGCCGCGTACCAGGCGGCGTCGACCCTGGGCAGGGTCCCCCTCTTCGTGAGCACCGCCGTCTCCACCGCCGTCTTCCCCCTGCTCGTGCGCGACGACTCGGGGAGGGCCAGGAGCAGGGCCCTCGTCAGCTACCTGCTGGTCTCCTGCTTCGGCTGGGCGGTCCTCGTCACCGTTCCGCCGGACGTGCTCGGAGCCCTCTTCCCGAGCGACTTCTCGACGCTGCGGGTCTGGCTCGCCTTCACCGCGCCGCTGGGCGTCGTCGCCGGCCTCCTCAACCTCCTGTCGACCTTCGAGCAGGCCCGCGTCGACAACTGGCGCCCCCACCTGGTCCTCGGCGGGGCCGCCCTCGTGCACGTCGTCGCGATCTGCGTCGCCGGTCGGTTCGGGGGACTGCACGCCTACGCCGTGACGACGCTGGTGGGCGCCGTCGTCGCCGTCGTCGCGGTCCTGCTCCTGCGCTCGCAGCGGTCAGTGCCCGCTGACCTCGTGGCGGCGCTCAACCCCTGGGTGCTCGTCGTCGCCGCGGGCGTCGTCGGCGCCATGGTGTGGGCGCCGGGACCGCTGTGGTGGCTCGCGGTGACGACGGTCGTGGGAGCGGCGGTCGCCTGCGTGGCCTTCCCGGAGTTCCAGCGCCTGCTCCCCCGCCGCTGGCGGGGAGTCCTCGGACGGGTGGTCCGCGACGGGAGGGCCAGGCACCGCCGCTGACGGCCGCGCTCCCCCCCTTCACCACGCGCGGTGGCTCACGACCGCCGGCCGGCGCCGGCCGGTGCTGCGGAGGTGCCGCAGGAGGTTCGCCGCCGCCGCCTCCCACGTGTACCCGGCGGCGTTGGCCCGGCCGGCCGACAGCAGGGAACGGCGCAGGTCCTCGTCGGCGTCCGGGCCGCTCACCCGCCGCAGCTGCTGCGCCCAGGCAGCCGCATCGCCCGGCGCGGCGAAGAGCGCCGCATCCGCACCCACCTCGCGGAAGACGGGGATGTCGCTGGCGACGACGGGGGTCCCGGCGGCCATCGCCTCCAGCATCGGCAGGCCGAACCCCTCCACCAGGGACGGGTAGGCGAGGACGTCGGCCGTCGCGTACAGCCCGGGGAGGTGCTCCTCGGGGACGAACGGGAGGTGGTGCGCCCGGTCCGCCACGCCCAGGCGGTCGAGCAGCCCCGGGACCTCGTCGGGCAGGCGCTCGTCCACGGTGCCCACCATGACCAGGTGGACGTCTGGGGGCAGCAGCGCCAGTGCACGCACGACCGTGGCGACGTCCTTGTGGGGTCGTCGCGCCCCGACGGTGAGCACGAAGCGCTCGGGGAGCCCGAGGTCGGACCGCGCGGCGACGCTCAGCGGACGGGCCCGCGCGAACTCCTCCGCGACGCCGTTGTGGACGATCCGGTCCGGGGAGACCGGTGCGCGGTACGTCGAGCGCAGCGCCTCCGCCGACGCGAGGCTGACCGTCAGCACCTCGCTGGTCCTCGTCACCACCGCCGTCAGCGCCATGTAGGGGAGGCGGACACCTGCGGGCGCGAACCGGCGGTCCGCCTCGAAGATGCAGTCGTGCACCAGGACGGCACGGCGGCCGGGCCCCACGAGGGGAGCACCGACGTGGTAGGGGTGGAACACGAGGTCCACGTCGGCGGCCCGGGTGGCGCGCCACCACGCCGGGGTCTGCCACGGGGAGTCGATGCTCATGTCGAACCGCCGGAGCTCGACGGACGGGAAGGCGGCGAAGCGCTGCACGTCGAACCGCTGCGAGGTCTCGCCCGAGTGGAACAGCACGAGTTCCAGGTCCGGTTCGTGGACCAACCGCTGGAGCAGCTGGTCGAGGACCCTGCCGATGCCGTGGTACTTGTCGGAGAGGACTCGAGCATCCACGCCCACCCGCAGGGTGGAGCCTTCCGTCGAGGTCTGCACCTCGGCATCGTAGCCAGGCGGCCAACGTGCCGGAAGGGCGCGGACGCTAACCGCGACCGCCGCCCGGGTTCCCCTGCTGGGCACCGCGGACCAGGGCGGCGAACTGCTCCCAGTCGGCGGTGCCGTTCCACAACTGCGCGTCGTGGGCCCAGTACAGACCCTCGAGACCGCACGAGGCGACCTGCCGGAACGCCGCGGCCATCATGCCGCTGTCCCGCCCGTCGCGGTAGGAGCGCTCCAGCTCCTCCGGCAGCCCGTAACCGGGGTTCTCACCGCTGACGCGCAGGCCGTTCTCCGTCGCGACGCGGGTGATCCACCGGGTCGCCGACCAACCGTCGGCACGAGGGTCCGTCAGCGCCACCGCCGCGTCCCCCGGCGCGCACTCGTCGTCCCCTCCGGAGGAGTCCGCGACCGACGTGATGAAGGCCACGGTGCGCCCGTCCGCGGGCAACCGGTCGTACAGCAGTTGCCAGACCGCTCCGGTGCCGAGCAGGTCGTCCTCGAGGTTCGACCGCAGCGCCCTCTCGAGCCGGCGCGGACGGACACCGGATCCCGGCGTCAGGACGTGGACGTCACCGTCGAAGCGCAGCTCGGCGAGCAGCTCGCGCTGCCAGCGGACCACGTCGACGAGTCCTCCGACGTACCAGTCGACCCAGGCGCGGGCCTGCTCGGGGGTGAGGCGACCGCCTCCCCCGGGCCGCCACTGCGGGAAGGGGTTGGGGAGCATCGACGCGGGGAGCCCGTCGCCGCTGAGAGCACCCGTGTTGAAGGCCCAGAACCTGCCACCGCCGGGGTAGAGGACCTCGGGGCTGCCTCCCGAGGTCAGGCGCACGGCTGCGATCGAGGACAGGTCCACGGTTCGCGCGACGCGCCGGACGTAGTCCTCCGCGGCCCCGCGCACCGCCGCGCTGAAGACGAAGTTCGCGGCCTCGGAGCGTCTGCCGGAGGCGTCGACGTAGTGCCCGTCCTCGAGGTCGCCCACCCAGTCGGGCGTGTAGTGCAGCCCGAGGCCCAGCGTCACCGTGCGGCCCGCGGCACGGGCGTCGGCCACGCCCCTGGCGAAGTCCTCCAGGCGCTCCTCGTCGAAGTCGCCCTCCTCGGGCTCGACGTCGCGCCAGGACAGCTCCAGCATGGCGGCGCGGACGCCGGCGCGCGCCTCGTCGTCGAAGCGCTCGGGCATCGACAGGAGCGTCCCGAAGGTGAGCGGGCTCCCGGGCGGGGTCGGCTCCTCGGCGGAGGTGCAGCTCACGAGGACCACGAGGGCGACCGCAGGGGCGAGCGCCCGCACGATCGCGCGCACGCCCCTGCGGGTGGGGTCCGGAGCCGACACGACGCCATGCTAGGCGCAGACCTCACCGGGCGACGGGAGCGCCGCCGCGGTCGCCGTCGTGCACGACCGCGGCGGCGCTGCCGCTCACCCCGCTCGACCCGGCAGCGGTCCCGCCGCGGGTGGTCGCAGGGAGCGGGTGCCCCTTCAAACCGTCGACGGCCACGCCAGGGTCGCGTTGTGGCCACCCGCGCCCTTGACGCGGGAGGAGTACAGGCTGAACGGCACCGTGCCGTCGAAGAGCCGGTTGTCGTGCGCCCAGTAGAAGGCCTCGAAGTCGCAGGACGTCGCCATGGCGATGGCCACGGCCATCATCCCCGTCGAGGAGGTGTTGACGTACTGGCTGTTCATCTTCTCCGGCATGCCGTACCCCGGGTTCTCACCAGCGACCTTCAGGCCGTTCTCCCGCGCGATGCGGGTGAGCCAGCGGGCCGACGACCAGTAGGCGGTGTCCTGGTGGGCGAGGGGGACGGACGCGTCGGTGGCCTGGCAGATCCCGTTGCCGCCGGAGTTGTCGGCGACCCCCGTGGCGAAGAGGGTGACGTCCTTGCGCCCCTTGAACGCCGCGGCGATCTCCGTCCACGCGGCGCCGATGCCGACGATCCCGTTCGGCAGGCCCTTGTTGACCGCACCGGTCACAGCGGACGGGCGTGCACCGTAGCCGGGCATGAGCATCTGGTAGTGCCCGTGGAACCCGAGGGAACTGGCGCGGCCCATCTGCCAGCGCGCGACGTCGACGAGCGCGCCGATGTACCAGTTCTTCCAGGCGAGGACCTTCGCGGGGTCGGTGCCGAGCGTCCCGGGCTTCCAGCCGGGCATGGGGTTGCGCGCCATGGTCGACGGGAGGTCCGCACCGCCCTGGGCGTTCGCGTCGAAGGCGTAGTAGCTGCCCGTGCCCGGGTAGAGGAGCTCGGACTTGCCGCCCGAGGTGACCCTCAGGCCGTAGAAGTTCTCCAGGCCCAGGTCGGCGTCCACGCGTGTCATGTACTTGTTCGCCGCGTCGCGGAGCTTGCGGTTGAAGACGAGGTTCACGGACGACGACTTCGTGCCGTACTGGTCGACCATGGCGCTGTTGGGGATGGTCTTGGCCCAGTCCGGGGCGTAGTGCATGCCCAGCCCGATGCTGACCTGCAGGCCCGCTTCGCGCAGCTTGCGCAGCTCGGACTTCTTGTAGGAGATGTAGCTGGTGTTGAACTCCCCGGGTCGGGGTTCGTAGCTCTTCCAGGACAGCTCCAGCATGGCGGTGCGCATTCCGCCGGCGTACTCCTGCGCGGCCCGGTCCGGCGACGTCATGAGCGTCCCGAACGCCGGCGGGGTGTCGTCGGCGTGGGCGGGCTGCACGCCGGCGAGGACGGTCAGCGCCGCGAGGGTGGAAGCGGCGACCACGCGGGGTGCGCGCTTGAGCCGTCGGGTGGTGCGAGAGAGGGAAGTGGTGCAACGCTGAGTGAGGTTCCAGCGACCGAACACGATGTTCTCCAAGGGCCGGGGGGGCGGTCACCCGTGGCATCGGCCGCTCGGAACGCGTTCTTGACAAGAATTTCTAGATGGATGTTGGACGAGACCGTGATCCCGACCGCGTGCGCCACCGCCGACCGCTGCGGCCGCCCGTCGGTGCCGCGCGGCGCGGCCTGTCGCACGGCGGAGTCCGCGACCCACGAGGCGAGGACCGTGAGCCGCTCGCGCGAGGTGCTGCCCGCTTCGGCGCTGTGGACGAAGAACGTCTGGTCGGGGTCCCCCGGCAGGGACAGCGCCTCGAAGTCCCGGGCCGGCTCACCGACCAGGTGGTGGTGGAAGCGCTTCCTGCCGTGCGTGCGCCGGTGCACGGTGCGCTCGGTCCACCACCGGGTGAACTCCTCGCTGTTCAGCGTCAGCTCCCTCACCAGCTGCTCCAGCAGCCCGTCCGCGGGGTGGCGGCCGGCGTCCAGCCGCAGCCACCGCACGTGGTCGCGCCGGCGGGCCGGGAGGGCGCCGAGGTGGCGCGCTCGACCGACAACGACCGCGGCCGACCGCGGCCGACCGCGACCACGGCGCAGGAGTTCCGGGAGCCGGTCCGGGAGAGCAGCCTCATGATCAGTGATCTCACGGCTACGCTGTGTGAGCCGGAGTTCCCCGGCGCCCGCGCCCGACCCCTCGGGCCCTTCCCCGGAGAACCACCGTGCCCGCGCCCCGCACCACCGTCCTGCGCACCGCCGTCCTGCGCGCCGCCGCCCTCGCCGGCACCACCTGCCTGGGCGCGGCGCTGCTCGTACCCGCGAGCGCCTCAGCCGCGGCGGCCGACCCCACGTCGCCCGCAGCGACCGCGGGGTCCGCCGTGCCGCGCGCCCAGCGCGCCACCTCGCCCCTGAGCACCACGACGCTGTGCGCCCAGGACGGCGCCACCCTGTCGGTCTCCTGGCGCCGCCCGGACGAGGCCGAGCGCTACGACGTCGTCGGCGGCGCCGACGACGAGACCTTCCTGACCGCCACCGGCGCGGTCGGCGACGCCCAGCCGCCGGTGCGGCTGAGCGAGCCCGTCGGCACCAGCACCGTGCGCCTGCTGCAGCGCCCGGAGGGCACCGAGGTGGCCCGGCGCAGCGCCACCGTCGCCCCGTGCGACGGCTGGTCCGGTCCTGAGCAGCTGGAAGCCAGCGGGTCCAACACCCCGGGGCAGCCGCAGTGGATCGGGCAGCTGGAACCCACCCCCACGACGGTCGGCGGCGTGCGCGTCTGGAACGGGCAGCTGGGGGCGCTGCACGTGGGCGCCGACGGGCGCGGGCACGTCGTGCGCAACGCCACAGCCGAGCGCTACCGCGCCGCCGGCGGCCCCGCCGGCCCGCTGGGCGCACCCACCAGCAGCGAGGTGCGCACCGCCGACGACTCGGGGACGTCCACCACCTTCGCGGGCGGGCGCATCTGGTTCAGCCCCGCCACCGGCGCGCACGTCGTGCGCGGGGACGACGCGCTGTGGAACGACCCCCACCAGCGGCAGCGCCTCATGCCCTTCACCGTCCCCGGCTACCCGGTCGCCGAGGCGGAGGAGCTGGGCGCTCTCGCGAGCCGCCAGCGCTTCGAGCGCGGCTGGCGCTACCGCTCGCTGGAGGGCGGGCGCTGGGTGTGGAACAGCCCGGTGGCCGAGCGCTGGCTGGCCGACGGCGCCGAGCACGGACCGCTGGGCTGGCCGCTGACCGACACCGAACCCCTCGCGATGGGCTGGATCCCGGACGGGGCCGCCGGCGACGCCTGGCGCCAGCGCTTCCAGGGCGGCACCCTGTACGCCCCGGCCTCGGCCGGCGCGGCCGCGCACCTGGTCGGCGGCGCCATCGCCGAGCGCTACCAGGGCCCCCGGTGGAGCGACGAGGCCACCATGCACCGCCTGGGCCTGCCGGTGACCGACGAGCTGGGGACCCCCGACGGGGTCGGGCGCTACAACCACTTCGCCTCCGGGGCGAGCATCTACTGGACGCCCTCCACCGGAGCGCACGTCGTCACCGACCTGGACGACAGCGGCTGGTGGCAGCCGGTGCGGCTGCGCAGCTACTGGGCCGCGCGCGGTTTCGAGCGCGGGGTCCTCGGCTACCCGACCGGCGAGGCGGTGGAGAGCAGCAGCGGCGGGCAGCGCGCGGCGCTGCAGCGCTTCAGCGGCGGCGTGCTGTGCGCCTCCCCGGACCCGGCCGCGCCCACCACGTACCTGCTGGCCACCGTGCACGGCGCCTTTCGCACCCACTGGGAAGCCGCCGGCGCCGACCGCTCCCCGCTGGGCATGCCCACCTCCGAGGAGGTCGCGGTTCCCGGCGGGGTGCGGCAGCGCTTCACCGGCGGCGAACTGCACTACGAAGCGGCCACCGGCCGCGTCACCCAGGTCCTCACCACGTCCTGAACCCCACCCGAGGAGCTCCCGTCAGCCGCCACCCATCATGTCGGGCAGCAGCAGGGCGCGCGGCGCCGGAGCGGCGGGGTCAGGCACCGTCAGCCGCAGCGCGAAGCCCGGCACCGCCGCGGCGGCCTCCGGCAGCGGCGAGGGCAGGGTGACCAGCAGCGCGTCGTCGGTGCGCTCGACGTGCAGCGGTGCGGGCGTCCCGATCAGGTGCACCGAGGAGACGTCGCCCGGGGACAGCGCGGAGGCGGCGCCGAAGGAGCGCACCCGCACCACCCCGTCCTCGGGGCGCACCACCCCCAGGACGTAGACCGAGGTGCTGCCGACGTCGCGGCGCTGGGTGAAGCGCAGGTCGGCGAAGGTGTAGCCGAGGGGGCGCTGGTCGGTGAAGGAGCCCTGGGGGACGGCGGTGGGTCCCTCGCCGGGCACCGTCCACGGGCGGGTGCCGTAGACGGCCTCGCCGAACAGCTGCAGCCACGCCCCCACGCCCTCGAGCAGGGCGACCTCCTCGGCCGGCACCGTGCCGTCGGGCTTGGGGCCGATGTTCAGCAGCAGGCACCCGTTCTTGGCGACGACGTCGACGAGCTCGCCGACGAGGTCGACCACGCTCTTGTGCTCGTGGCCCTCCACCCAGCCCCAGGAGGTCCGCGAGACGGAGGTGTCGTTCTGCCAGGGCAGCGGGTGGGTGCCGGCCATGCTGCCGCGCTCGACGTCGAGCACCGCGGTGCCCTCGGGGAAGGCCTTCCACTTGTGCTGCAGCACCACGCCGCGGCCCCACTGAGCGGCGCGGTTGTAGTAGTAGGCGGCCAGGGTGCGCAGGTACGGCTCGAAGGCGGGGTGCTCGATCCACCAGTCGAACCACAGCACCTGCGGGCGGTAGCGGTCGACGATGCGCACCGTGCGCAGCAGCCAGTCCTCCAGGTAGGCCTCGGTCGGCCCGGTGGACTGCGGCATCGCCGGTCCGTACAGGTCGGCGAACTCGGCGTCGTCGCGCACGTCGGAGGGGAACGAGCGCCCCGGGTGGAAGAAGAACCAGTGCTCCGCCCGGTGGGTGGAGGCCCCGCGCACCAGCCACTGCTCGTCGCACGCGTCGAGGACGTCGCCGAGCAGGTCGCGGTGCGGGCCGACGTTCACGCTGCTCCAGCGGGTGCGCGGCTCGTCGTAGAGGGCGATGCCGTCGTGGTGCTCGGCGACCGGGACGACGAACTGCGCGCCGGCGCGGCGGAACAGCTGCGCCAGGCCCGCGGGGTCCAGCCGGTCCATGGTGAAGCGCGGGATGAAGTCCTTGTAGCCGACGTCGGCGTGGTCCCCGTGCACCGCGCGGTGGTGCTCGAACTCGCGGCTGCCCGGGGTGTAGGAGTTGCGGGGGTACCACTCGTTGCCGAAGGCGGGCACCGAGAAGACGCCCCAGTGCACGAAGACGCCGAACTTGGCGTCGCGGAACCACTGCGGCACCTCGTAGGCGGCCAGCGACTCCCAGGTGTCGGTGAAGGGACCGGCGTCGACGACGGCGCGCACGGCGGCGAGGGCAGCGGCGGTGTCGGGCGCCGGGACGGGCGCCGGGACCCAGTCGCGCTGCGTGCTGCTCTGGCCGCTCGGCGGGGTGGAGCTCATGGAGGGTGGTGCCTCTCGGTCGGTCGGGTCGGTCGGGTCGATCGGGTCGGTCGGGAAGGCGCTCAGCCGCGCAGGTCGAGGGCGACGACGGCCGGGCCGTGCGCGTAGGCCCGCAGCGGCACCTCCACCTCGACGGCACCGTCCTGCGCGCGCGCGGTGACCGGGGTGCCGTCGAGCAGCCGGGCGGAGGCGAGGTCGAGGCGTCCGGGGTCGGCGTCCAGGCGGACCCGGTCCTCGCCCTCCAGCACCGCGTGGGCGGTGCCGCCGGCGCGGGTCCAGCGCACCCAGCCGGCGCCGCCCGGTCCCTCGTCCGGGTCGCCGGGGCGGGCCACTGCCGCGTCGAGCACGGTGGTGCCGTGCACGGCGGCGCCGTGCAGGGACATCCAGTCGCCCAGGCCTTCCAGGCAGCGGCGCTGCAGCTCGGGGATGCGGCCGGAGGCGGTCGGGCCGACGTCGAGGAGCAGGTTCCCGCCGCGCGAGACGACGTCGACCAGGTGCCGCACGGCGCCGGGGCCGTCGAGGTGGTGCTCGGGCCCTTCGTTCTGGTTGTAGCCGAAGGAGTAGCCGATGCCGCGGCAGTTCTCCCACGCCCCGGACTCCAGGTCGCGGCCCTGCTGGTACTCGCTGGTGCGGAAGTCCCAGTGGGTGGCGCCGAACCGGTCGTTGACCACGCCCTCGGGTGCGGCGGCGTAGAAGGCGTCGAGCACGTGCGCGAAGGACAGCGGGCCCTCGGGCTTGCCGGCGTCGGGCCACTCGATGTCGCCCCACAGCACGTCGGGGGCGTACCTGTCGATCAGGTCGCGGACGTGGGTGTTGGCGTAGGCGGTGTACTCCTCGTCCTTGGGTCGCTGCGGCTCGAAGTCCGAGCGCTCCAGCGGGCCGAAGTCGGCGGCGTGCCAGTCCAGCCCGCCGGAGTAGTAGGTGCCGAAGCGCATGCCGGCGCTGCGGGTGGCCGCCGCGATCTCGCCGACCAGGTCGCGCCGCGGGCCGCGGGCCACGGTGTTGCGGCCGTCGGTGCCGGGGGCGTCCCACAGGCAGATGCCGTCGTGGTGCTTGGTGGTGGGCACGACGTAGCGGGCGCCGGCGCGGGCGAAGAGCGCCGCCCAGGCGTCGGCGTCGAACTCCTCCGCCTTCCAGACGTCGAGGAAGTCGTCGTAGGGGGCACCGCCGTAGGTGCTGCGGTGGTGCTCGGCCGCCGAGGACCCCGCGATGCGGATGGTGTTGGAGTACCACTCCGCGTAGGGGTTGTGCGCGAACCAGTACTCCGGCTCGAAGGTCCCCAGCTCGCCGATCGGCTCGGCCCAGGCCGGCACCGAGTAGGCGCCCCAGTGGATGAAGATGCCCAGCTTGGCCTCGGTGAACCAGGTGGGCAGGGGTCGCTCGAAGCGCTGGTAGGGCGCCGGGCGGGCGTCGTCGGCGAACACGGGGACCTCCGGTCGGGGGGTGGGGACGGGTCAGCGGCCGCCGAGCCCCGACAGGGCGATGCCCTTGACGAGGTAGCGCTGCAGCAGCAGGACGAGCAGGGCGGTGGGGGCCATGGAGATCGTGGCAGCAGCCATGAGGAGCTGCCACTGCTGGCCGTTCTGCCCGAGGAAGAGGTTCAGCCCCAGCGGCACCGTCGTGGTCGAGGCGTCGTTGGTGACGATGAGCGGCCACAGGAAGCTGTTCCAGTAGGTGATGAAGGTGAAGACGGCGAGCACGGCGAACGCCGGGGCCGAGATCGGCACGATGATCCGCGTGAGGATGCGCCAGTGGCCGGCGCCGTCGACGCGCGCGGCCTCCTCCAGCTCCTTGGGCACGGTGAGGAAGAACTGGCGCAGCAGGAAGGTGCCGAAGGCGGTGAAGGCCCAGGGCAGGATGAGCGCCTGGAAGGTGTTGATCCAGCCGAGCCTGTTCATGATCAGGAACATCGGGACGACGACGACCTCCTGCGGCACCATGAGCGTGCCCAGGTAGAGCAGGAAGAGGGAGTCGCGCCCCCTGAAGCGCAACCTCGCGAAGGCGTACGCCGACAGGGCGGAGGTGATCAGCGTGATGAGCGTGCCCGCGATCGCCACGAAGGCCGTGTTGAGCATGAAGCGCCCGAAGGGCAGGTAGTCCAGCGCGTCGCCGTAGTTGCCGAACCGCAGGCTCTCGCCGAGCAGGCGCGGCGGGGTGGTGAAGATCTCCCCACCGCTCTTCAGGCTGGAGAGGACCATCCAGACCAGGGGCGCCAGGAAGAGCAGCAGCACGATCGTCAGCAGCGCCTGCGAGAGCACGGGGGGCCGCCGGTGGCGCTGGACGACGCCACCGGGGCGCTCCGGCTCGCGCAGGGGCGCGGGCCCGGCGGTGGCGTCGAGCGTGCGCTGCCCCGCGACGGGGCCGGTGGCGTCACTGGTCATAGTGCACCCACTTCTTCTGGCCGAGGAACTGGACGGCGGTGAGCACCATGATGATGACGAAGAGGACCCAGGCGATGGCCGAGGCGAACCCGAGCCGGAAGTTCTGGAAGCCGCTCTGGTAGAGGTACATCACCAGCGTCGTCGTGCTGTTGCCGGGCCCGCCGCCGGTGAGGATGTAGGGCTGCACGAAGACCTGGAAGGAGCTGATGAGCGTGAGCACGGTGGCGAAGAACAGCGAGGGGCTCAGCAGGGGCAGCACCACCGAGAAGAACTGGCGCACGGGGCCTGCGCCGTCGATGGCGGCCGCCTCGGTCAGCGAGGGCGGCACGGCGTCCAGCGCCGCGGAGAAGACGAGGAGGTTGTACCCGAAGCCCTGCCAGACGGACATGAGCACGACCGCCGGCAGGGCCCAGGTGCTCGAGCCGAGGAAGTTGGGGGCCCCCACCCCGAACAGCGTCTGGAAGACGCTGTCGATGAGGCCGCGCGGGGTGTAGAGCAACCCGAAGACCACCGCGTTCCCGACCATGGGCGTCACCGCGGGCACGAAGAAGAGCACCCGGTAGTAGCGGCGTCCCACGATGCGCGGGGAGATCCAGACCGCCAGGCTCATCGAGACGACGATGTTGACCGGGACGTACAGCAGCACGAAGACGGCCGTGTTGAGCAGGGCGGTCTTGAAGACCGGGTCCGTGGTGAACAGCTCGGTGAAGTTGGCCAGCCCGATGAAGTCGGGGGTCCCCAGCACCGGCCAGTCGTAGAAGCTCATCACCAGCGAGGCGAGGATCGGGAACGCCGTGAAGGCGACGAAGCCGATCGCCCCGGGCAGCAGGAACGCCGAGGCGGCGCGGCCGTCTCCTCGGCGGGGCCCGCGCGGGGGCGCCGGGGCCTGGCCGGATCCGGTGACGCGGACGGCGCCGGTCAACGCCATGAGGCCTCCTCGGGCCGGTCGGGGTGCACGTCGGGGCCGTTCGCGGACGGGGCGGCGGTCAGGCCTGGGCCATCACCCTGGCGATGAAGTCGTCGACGGACCCGTCGCCGTTGAAGGTGGGCACGGCGTACTTGGCCCACTCGTTGTTGACCTGGGTCCACTTCGCGGTGGCCCGGAAGGGCTCGGAGGCCGCGATCATCGCGTCGATGACCTGCTGGGCGTCGCCGAGGTCGTTGCCCTCGTACCAGGAGGACTGCTGGGCGGTGCGGGCGGGGAAGGCGCGTCCCTGCTCGCCGAGGTAGGCCTCGGCCTCGACGCCGGTCAGCCCGGCGACGGCCTTCGCGGCCAGCTCGGGGTCCTGCGCGGCGGCCGAGACGCCGAACCCGGATCCCGCGCTGACGGTCCTCGAGCCGCTGCCACCGACGGGCATCGGGGCGATGCCGACCTCGAAGTCCGCGGTCGCCTTCGCGTTGATGAGGCTCCACGGGCCGTCGATGTTCATCGCGGCGTTGCCGGAGAGGAACTGGTTGGTGGCCGACGCCTGGGAGTTCGCGGCGGGGATCGGAGCGGCGACCTTCTCGTTGGTGATCAGGCCGCGGTACCAGTTCAGCGTGTCGCGCCACTCGTCGGTGTCGAGGTCCAGCGCGCCGTCCGCGGTGACCGCCTGCACGCCGTGCTGGCTCATGGCCCAGGGGATGATGCTGTCGGGCACCGAGCCGGCGAAGAAGCCGTAGCTGTCGCCGCTGGTGAGGGTCTTCGCGGCGGTGACGAACTCGTCCTGGGTCCAGCCCGCGGCGGGCAGCGGCAGCCCGGCCTGCTCGAAGGCGGTCTTGTTGTAGAAGACGACCAGCGGGCCGAAGTCGTAGGGCAGCGCGACCAGCTTCCCGTCGACCTTCATCGCGTCGAGGATGCTGGCGTCGAAGTCGGACTCCGAGACCCCCATGGCGCTCAGGTGGTCGCCCAGGTCGATGAAGAGGTCGGCGAACTGCGGTGCGCGCAGCGACTGGATGCTCACCAGGTCGGTGGTCTGGCGGCTGGCCGCCTGCGAGGTGAGCTTGGTCCAGTAGTCGTTCCAGGCGGCGGTCTGGAAGGAGATGGTCGATCCGGACTCCTCGCCCGCGATCCGTGCGACCTCCTTCCAGGCGTCGACCTCGGCGGTGGAGGCGCTCCACATGAACCAGCTGAGCTCGGTGGAGGCGCTGTCGGAGCCGGAGCCCGCGCTCGACCCCCCGCCGCAGGCGGACAGGGCCAGCGCGGCGGCGGCTCCGCCGCCGAGGCCGAGGAGCTGGCGGCGGGAGAAGGTGGGTGCCATCAGGTGCCTCCGAGACGACGTCGTCGTGCGCGAACGGGGAGCAGTGAGGTCGACGGCCGGCTTTCCAGGCGACGGTGCCAGGAGACGTCCGATGACTGGGACTGTGGACCGCTGCGCGCGTGCTTGTCAAGCGTCGCGCGGGGGCTCCGTGCCGATCGTCGTGCGCATCCAGTCCTCGACGTTGGCCACGTGCAGCAGCGCCGCGGCCGCGGCGCGCGGGGCGTCGCCGTCGCGGACCGCGGCGTGGATGGCGGCGTGCTCGGCGATGGTGCGCTGCGTGGAGCCGTCCTCGGTCAGGGCGCGCCACACGCGGGCGCGCAGGGTGACGCCGGAGATGCCCCGCAGGATCGCCGCGAGGGCCGCGTTGCCGCTGGCCGCGGCCACGGCGGCGTGGAAGTCGGCGTCGTGGGCGATGAGGTCCTGCTCGTCGGTGGCGGACTCCATGAGCTCCAGGTGCCGCTGGATGTCGGCGAGGTCCGCGCTCGTCGCGCGTGTCGCTGCGAGAGCTGTGACCTGGGGCTCGACCACCCGACGGCACTCCATCAGCTCCAGCAGCGACTCGTCGCGCATGAGGTCCACGGCCTCGCCGATGCCGGTGAAGAGCTGCTCGGGGCTCAGGGAGGTCACGAACGTGCCGTCGCCGCGGCGCACGTCGAGCACCCCCGCGGTGGCCAGGGCCCGCACGGCCTCGCGCAGGCTGGAGCGGCTGACGCCCAGCTGGGCGGACAGCGCCGCCTCGGCGGGCAGGCGCTGGCCGGGTTCCAGGTGGCCGCCGCGGATGAGGGCGCGCACCTTCTCGATCGCGGCCTCGGTCAGCGGTGCGGCCATCCGGTCACCTCCGTGTCGTGGGCGAGCGCCCGGGGCGCCGGGGTGGGCCGGCACCTGGACAGTCTGCCTGCCGCAGCACCGGATCGCCCTAGACATCCGATGACTGGCTCGTTAGCGTCGTCGCCAGCATCGAGGACGATGCCGTGTCCGGCGTCTCTGGCGACGACGCGGCGCCCCCGGCCGCGACGGCGCACGCGCCCGTCCGACCCCACCTGGAGGACCCGTGCCGCACACCCCCACCCGCTTCACCGCGCTCGAGGTCCACGACGTGCGCTTCCCCACCTCCGAGCACCTGGACGGCTCGGACGCCATGAACCCCGAGCCCGACTACTCCGCCGCCTACGCCGTCCTGCGCACCGACGACCCCGACGGGCACGAGGGCCATGCGCTGGCCTTCACCACCGGGCGCGGCAACGACGTGCAGGCCGCCGCGATCCGCGCGCTGGAACCCTGGGTGGTGGGCCGCCGCGTCGAGGAGGTGCTCGGCGACCTCGGCGCCTTCTCCAAGGAGATGGTCCACGAACCGCAGCTGCGCTGGCTCGGCCCGGAGAAGGGCGTCGTGCAGATGGCCGTCGGCGCGGTCCTCAACGCCGCCTGGGACCTGCGCGCCAAGCGCGCCGGGCAGCCGTTGTGGCGGCACCTGGCGCACCTGGACCCCGAGGAGGTCGTCGACCTCGTCGACTTCCGCTGGCTGACCGATGCGATGACCCGCGCCGAGGCGCTGGCCCTGCTGCGCCGGGCGCAGCCGGGGCGCGCCGAGCGCGAGGCGCAGCTGCTCGAGCTGGGCTACCCCGCGTACACCACGACGCCGGGCTGGCTCGGCTACTCCGACGACAAGCTCGAGCGCCTGGCCCGCGAGGCCGTCGCCGACGGCTTCACCCAGATCAAGCTGAAGGTCGGCGCCGACCTGACCGACGACGTGCGGCGCATGAAGGTCGCGCGCGCCGCCGTGGGCGAGGACGTGCGCATCGCGGTGGACGCCAACCAGCGCTGGGACGTGGGCCAGGCGGTGGCCTGGATGCACGCCCTGGCGCCCTACGACCCCTACTGGATCGAGGAACCCACCAGTCCCGACGACGTGCTCGGGCACGCGAGCATCCGCCGCGCCGTGCACCCGACCAAGGTGGCCACCGGCGAGCACGTGGCCAACCGCGTCGTCTTCAAGCAGCTGCTGCAGCTCGGCGCCGTCGACGTCGTGCAGATCGACGCCGCCCGCGTCGCGGGCGTCAACGAGAACGTCGCGATCCTGCTGATGGCAGCCCACCACGGCGTCCCGGTGTGCCCGCACGCCGGCGGGGTGGGGTTGTGCGAGATGGTGCAGCACCTGTCGATGTTCGACTTCGTCGCCGTCTCCGGCAGCTGGCAGGACCGCGTGGTCGAGCACGTGGACCACCTGCACGAGCACTTCGTGGCGCCGGTGCGGCTGGAGGGCGGGCGCTACCGGGCTCCGCTGACCCCCGGCGGCGGCGGTCAGATGCACGCGGCCTCGATCGCCGACTTCCGCTTCCCCGACGGCCCGCAGTGGAGGGCCCGTGCCGCCCGCTGAGCCGCCCGCTGAGCCGCCCTCCCCCGCCGCCGGGCGCGCCGCGGGCCCCGTGGACGCCCACCACCACCTGTGGGACCCCGCCGACCCCGGCCAGGACTGGCTGCGGGCCCCGGGCCACGAGGTGCTGCGCCGCCGCTTCGGCCCGCCCGAGCTGCGCGCGGCGGCCGCCGGCGGCGTGGACGGGCAGCGGCTCGGCGCCGCCGTCGTCGTGCAGTCGGTGGCGCGCCTGGACGAGACCCGCCGCCTGCTCGCCACCGCCGCCGACGACGACCTGCTGGCCGGTGTCGTCGGCTGGGTCGACCTGACCGGCGACGTCGTCGCCCAGCTCGACGAGCTGCGCTCCGGGCCGGGCGGGCAGCTGCTGGTGGGGGTGCGGCACCTCGTGCAGGACGAGCCGGACCCGGACTGGTCGCTGCGCGAGGACGTCCGGCGCGGCCTGCGCGCCGTGGCCGCGGAGGGCCTGGTCTTCGACCTGCTCGTGCGCGCTCCCCAGCGCGCCGCGGCGACCGCCGCCGTGCGGCGCGTCCCCGGGTTGCGGGTGGTCCTGGACCACGCCGGCAAACCGGACCTGCGCCGCGGCTCGGCACCGCGGGCCCTGGCCGGCTGGGCGGCGCAGGTCCGCGAGCTGGCCGCCGTCGAGGGTTCGGTGTGCAAGCTCTCCGGCCTGGTGAGCGAGGTCGGCCCCGCCGGCTGGAGCGCGGCGGACCTGCTGCCGGTGTGGGAGGTGCTGCTGGAGACCTTCGGCCCGCACCGCCTCGCCTTCGGCTCCGACTGGCCGGTGTGCCTGCTCACCACCGACTGGCGCGGCTGGGCGGACGCGGTGACCGGCCTCGCCGGCGCGCTGACGGCCTCCGAGCGCGAGGCGCTGTTCGGGGGGACCGCGCGCGCCGCCTACGCGCTGCCCGCCGGAACCCCGGAAACCCCCGGAACCCCGAGG
Source organism: Kineococcus aridisoli (assembly GCF_050871885.1). Taxonomy (NCBI): domain Bacteria; kingdom Bacillati; phylum Actinomycetota; class Actinomycetes; order Kineosporiales; family Kineosporiaceae; genus Kineococcus; species Kineococcus aridisoli. The sequence goes on from NZ_JBJLSF010000040.1 coordinate 19,548, forward strand.
ACCTTGGAGACCGCGTGATCGCCGGACGCCTGATCCACCCGCCGCTGCTGGCCGCGCTCGGCGCCGCCGGCCACGGCGCGACGGTGCTGCTGTGCGACGGGCACTACCCCGCCACGACCGCCGTCGGCCCGAACGCCGAGCGCGTGCACCTGAACCTGGCCCCCGGGCTGCTCGACACCTCCGCCGTGCTCGACGTGCTGCTCGAGGCGCTGCCCGTGGAGGCCGCTGCCGTCATGGTCCCGCCGGAGGGTCCCGAGCCCGCCGCCGTCGCGGGTCACCGCGCGCGCCTGGCGCTGCTGGAGGGGGTCCAGGTCGAGGCCCTGCAGCGGCACGCGTTCTACGACGCGGCCCGGGGGCCGGACCTGGCCGTCGTCGTCGTCACCGGCGACGTGCGCCAGTACGCCAACCTCCTGCTCACCGTGGGCGTGCACGGTGTGGCGGCGGCCGACTCCGCGGCGGGGACGGCCGTCCGGTGAGCGGGTGGAGGAGGTGACGGGGACGGGCCTCGAGCAGGAGTTCAGCGGCGTGCGCGCCCTCGTCACCGGCGGCGCCAGCGGCATCGGCCGGGCCACCGCCCGCGCCCTGCGCGAGCGCGGGGCCGCCGTGGCCTCGCTGGACCTGCGGCCGCTGGAGCAGGCCGAGGCGGGCATCGCCGAGGTGGCGTGCGACGTGGGCGACGACGGCTCCGTGCGGGACGCGGTCGCCCGCGCCGTGGACCTGCTCGGCGGTCTCGACGTCGTGGTCTCCAACGCCGGGGTCGGCTCCGTCGGCACCGTGGAGGACGTCGACGACGAGGAGTGGCACCGGGTGCTCGACGTGAACGTCGTCGGCACCGCCCGCCTCGTGCGGGCCGCCCTGCCGCACCTGCGCGCGTCCGCGGCCGCCGCCGCGACGGCCGGTTCGGCGAGCCGGGCCGCGGTCGTGTGCACCGGCTCCATCGGCGGCTGGACCGGCCTGGTGCAGCGCGCCGCCTACAACGCCAGCAAGGGCGCGCTGCACGCGCTGGTGCTGGCGATGGCCGCCGACCTGGTCCGCGAGGGGGTGCGCGTCAACGCCGTCGCCCCGGGGACCGCCGACACCCCGTGGGTGCGCCGGCTGCTGGCCGCCGCGGACGACCCGGACGCGGCGCTGCAGGCGCTGCGGGCGCGCCAGCCCACCGGCCGCCTGGTCACCGCGGAGCAGGTCGCCCACGCCGTCTGCCACCTCGCCAGTCCGCTGGCCGGCGCCACCACCGGCAGCGTGCTGCAGGTGGACGGCGGCTCGCACAGCCTCGTGCTGCCACCGCTCGTCACCGGGGATCCCCGGTGACCGGGACCACGGGCCCTGCACCCGCCAGCACCGCACCCGGCCCGCTGCCGACCCGGCGGGTGCGCTCCACCGGTGTGCACCTGAGCACCCTGGGCTTCGGGGCCGCCGCCATCGGCAACCTCTACCGCGCCGTCGACGGGGCCACGGCCCGCGCCGCCGTCGACGCCGCCTGGGACGCGGGGATCCGCTGCTTCGACACCGCACCGCACTACGGCCTGGGCCTGTCGGAGCGGCGCCTGGGCGCGGCGCTGCGCGAGCGCCCGCGCGGGGAGTTCGTGCTCTCCTCCAAGGTGGGGCGCCTGCTGGTGGAGCGCACCCCGCCGGCCGTGCGCGATGACGAGGGTTTCGACGTGCCCGGCGACCTGACCCGCGAGCGCGACTACAGCCGTGACGGCGTGCTGCGCTCGATCGAGGCGACGCTGCGGCGCACCGGGATGGACGGCCTCGACGTCGTCCACGTCCACGACCCCGACGAGCACTGGGAGCAGGCCGCCGGGGAGGCGGTGCCCGCGCTCGTCGAGCTGCGCGAGGCGGGGGTGGTCGGCGCCGTCGGCGTCGGCATGAACCAGTCGGCGATGCTCGCGCGGTTCCTGCGCGAGACCGACGTCGACGTCGTCATGCTGGCCGGCCGCTACACGCTGCTGGAGCAGGGGGCGCTGGACGACGTGCTGCCGGCGGCGCTCGAGCTGGGCCGGTCGGTGGTGGCCGTGGGCGTGTTCAACTCCGGCCTGCTCGCTCGCGAGCAGGTGCCCGACGACGCCACCTGGAACTACGAGCAGGCACCGGCGCACCTGATCGCCCGCGCCCGTGAACTGGCCGCGGTGTGCGCCGAGCACGGCACGACCCTGCCCGCGGCCGCCATCGCCTTCCCGCTGCGCCACCCCGCCGTCGTCGACGTCACGCTGGGGATGCGCACCCCGGAGGAGGTGACCCGCAACGCCGCCCTGCACGCCGCACCCGTCCCCGAGGAGCTCTGGGACGACCTGGCCGCCCGGGGTCTGGTCCGCACCGCGTGATCAACGCCGCAACCACCGCCCCTGAACTCCCACCGGCCCGCCTGCTCGTCCCGGTGCGCCGGAGCACGTGCGCCGTGAGCCTGCGGACCTTCGTCGACGCGACGGGTGTGCGCACCGGCGTCGCCTTCTCCAGCCAGGAGCTGCTGCACGAGGTCCTCGGGGGTTCCCAGGAGTGCATCGAGATCGGGGGAACGCCCTGCGGGCCCTGCTGCACGCGGCCGGAACCCGGGACCTGCGCATCGACCCGTGCCTGGGCGCGGCCCCGCCGGCGGACCGCTCGGCCCGGCCCGCGGTGCTCCCCACCTCGATGCCGCGCCCGCACCTGGAAGGGTCCGCCGCGTGAACCTGCTGGTCCCCGCTGCCGCGGCCGCCGCTCCCCGGCGAGCCGGCGCTCCGTGGCCGCGCTCGGCCCGGGTCGTGGCCGGTGACGTGCGGGTGGCCGGGGTGGCGCTGGCGGAGGTCGCCGCCCGCTTCGGAACCCCCGTCCACGTGCTGGACGAGGAGGAGGTGCGCACCCGGGCGCGCACCTACCGCGACCTCTTCGGCGCCGACGGCGTCTTCTACGCCGCCAAGGTGTTCAGCTGCCGTGCCCTGGCCGGCTGGCTGGCCGAGGAGGGGGTGGGCATGGACGTCTGCTCGGCCGGGGAACTGCGCACGGCGCTCGACGCCGGGCTGCCCGCCCGGCGGGTGCTGCTGCACGGCCTCGCCAAGAGCGCGCCCGACCTGCAGGCGGCGATCACCGCGGGTGTCGCGCGGATCGTGCTGGACTCCCCCGACGACGCCGACCTGGTCGCCGGGGCGCTGCCCGCGGGATCGCGGCAGCCGGTGCTGCTGCGCCTGGTGCCGGGCATCAGCGCCGGAGCGCACCCGAAGGTCCGCACCGCGACCCTGGACCAGCAGTTCGGCACGCCCGTCGACCGCGTCGACGAGTTCGTCGAACGGGTCCTGGCGCACCGCTCGCTGGAGCTCGTCGGTGTGCACTGCCACCTGGGTTCGCAGATCACCGACGTCGAGCCGTACCTGGACGCGGTGCAGGTCATGGCCGGGGTCCTCGCGCACGTGCGCAACCGGTACGGGCTCGTGCTGGGCGAGCTGGACCTTGGCGGCGGTCACGGCATCGCCCACCGCCCCCGGGAACCCGAGCTCGACGTCGCCGACCTCGCGCACCGCACCCGCCGGGAACTGCGCGACGGCTGCGACGCGGCCGGTCCGCCGCTCCCCCGCCCCGGCGTCGAACCCGGGCGGGCGCTGGTGGGACCGGCCGGCGTGGTCGTCCGCCGGATCGCGGCGCTCAAGCGCGCGGCGCACCGGACGTTCGTCGTCGTCGACGGCGGGATGAGCGGCAGCCCCCGCCCGGCGCTGCACGGCGCCGGGTACGCGCCCGCCTCGTCGGCCGCGCGACCGCCCTCGTCCAGCAGACCGTGACGGTCGTCGGCCGGCACTGCGAGAGCGGCGACGTGCTGGCCGCCGACGTCTGCCTGCCCGCCGACACCCGCCTCGGCGACCTGCTGGCGTTCCCCGCCGCTGGGGCGTACCAGGTGTCGATGTCCTCGGACGACAACGCCGTGCCCCGTCCACCCGTCGTCGCCGTCCGCGGCGGCGAGGTGCGACTGCTGGTGCGCCGGGAGACGGTCGAGGACCTCGGGCGTCGTAACGTGGGCCGCTAGAGCCCGGCCTGCGGATCGTCGACAGCCGTGGTCGCGCTCGGACCGCGGGATGAGCGTGAGGTCGTCGAGCGGTCTGCCGGCGCCGAGCGGTGCGCCGCTACAGGTTCTTCTCGAAGTGGTGGGCGGAGATGCGCAACTTGTGACGCATGTACAGCCGGTGCGCTGGCGCCCGGTCAGCGGTGACGCCGGAGTCCAGGTGCAGCCCTTCGCAGCCCAGGCGCCGCGCTTCTGCTTCCAGCCAGGTCAGCAGCTGGTCGGCGTAGCCGTTGCCGCGCGCCTGGGGCAGGGTGGAGACGTCGTCGACGTAGAGGTAGTGCCCCCAGGCCAGGGCGTGCACTTCGCGGAAACCCGCGACGGCCACCGCCTCACCGCTTCCGGCGCTCTCACCACCGCTCTCACCACCGCTCTCACCACTGCCGTCGGCGCTATCGGGGAAGACGCCGATGAGGCGGTAGCCGCTGGGGCGCAACTGGGTGTCGATGACCTCGACCAGGGCGTCGCGGTCGCTCCAGCGCGGGCGCAGGGCCAGCATCGCCGCGGCTGCAAGGTGGGTCGCTTCGGCGGGGATCTCGCGCACATCGCTCACGGCGGGCACCCTACCGATCGGTGATCACCGAGCTGCGGGGGCGCTGCAGACCCCGGGCCGCTACTCGCTCACGACCGCGCCCGGCCAGCGGCATGACCGAGCGGTGCGCGAAGCCGTCACGGCTCGCGCAGATCGACCTCGCCGTCGCCGATGACGATTGCTCGATCCGGGCACACCGGACCTGTCAGCGTGCGGGACTTCCCGGAGGGGAAGGTGATCACCACATCGCCCTCCGTGCATCCGGAGCCCAGGATCTGCACCCCACCCCCGGCGTCGATGGACAGGGTGCCCTCGTCCCAGACGACACTCACGTCCTCGGGGCCATCGTTGTGGAAGGTCAGGTCTCCGCCCTCACCACACCCACCTGCGGTGAGCACCAGAGCTGCGACCGCCACGAGCACCCCGGTGCCCACCCGCATCCGGCGCATGAGCACATCCTGCTGCGCGGCCGGCTCCCCGCGCCGAACCCGGCGAACACTGCACGGTCTGCTCACCGAACCCGCCGTCACCGCCGATGAGTGCACACGGCCTCGACAGCCTGGTGTCCACGGTCCGATGCCCACAACCTGCTGTCGCGCTCCCACGCCGGCCGGCTCACGGCCACGGCACCCCAGCGAAAGCGGGATTGGTGACCAGGGCTTGCAGCTGCGCGGTGCTGATCAGCGGGGAGTCGAAGGAACGCCCCGCGGCCAGCTCGGCCTCACTGCTCGCCTCCAGGCGGGTGTCGGCGCTGACGAGGCGCCCGTCGGGGTAGACGGTGGTGACGCTGGTGTGCCATCCCTGCAGCTGTCCGCCAGGCGCTTGGTCCTCACGGACCAGGCGGGTGTCGAGGGTGCGGGCGGTGAGCAACCGGATGCCGCCAGGTAGTTGCTCGTCGGTGCACTGCGCTTGCGGGGCGCACGAGGTGCGCTCGGAGCCGGGGAGTTCATCGACCAGGCGGCTGATCTGCACGGTGAGAGCGGCATCGGGCGTGCTGCGCGGGTCCTGGTAGGTCATCCACCAGCCCAGCGGCTGCCCGCTGCCGCCGTCACTCATCGCCTCCACCGCCAGGTAGCGGTTCAGGTCGGGGTCAATGCTCAGCAGTGCGTCGCGGAAGACGGCTCGGGCGATGCGCTGCGGGTCGGCGCTGCGCGCGGGGGTGGGGGTGGCCGGGTCACTGGGCGCCGGGCTCGTGGTGCCCGCGGGTGGTGCCGGGGCGGTGGACGTCGACGGGGTGCCCGGGGTCCACAGCGCGCCGGCGAGGACGAGGGCGGCTGCGGCGGCGGGTACGGCCAGCGCGGTGCGGCGCAGGGCGCGGCGGCGGCGCCCGCGCCGGCGCACCCGCTCCAGGTCGACGCGGGCGGGTGGGGGCCGGAGGCCGGTGACGGCCTCGACCACGGCGCGGGCGAGGGGGTCGTCAGCCCGGTCTGGTCCGCTCGTGCCGGTGGTCTCGGAGTGGTGGGTCATGGCTGTCCTCCGGTCCTGGCGCGGTCCTCGCGGTCCTGACGGTCCGTGCTGGAAGGTGTGCGCTCGTCGCGCCGGCCGGTGTGCTCGCCGGTGCTGTAGTCGTCGCGGTAGCCGGCGCCCAGGTGCGCCGCCAGGGCGGTGCGGGCGTGGTGGGCCTGGCTCTTGACGGTGCCCTCGCTGATGCCCAGCGCCTCGGCGACCTCAGCCACGCTGAGGTCTTCGACGTAGCGCAGCAGGACCACCGCGCGCTGGCGCACCGGCAGGGTGGCGATGGCGGCCAGCAGGTCCAGGCTGAGGCTGGTGGCCTCCGCGGGGGGCAGTTGGGGTGCGGGAGGGTCCTCACCCGGGTGCGGGCCGGTGCTCTCCCGACGGCGCCAGGGGCGGCGCTGCTCGGAGATGAGGTGGCGCAGCATGGTGGTGCGCGCGTAGGCGAAGGGGTGCTCGCCCACCTGATCGTTGCGCCGTACCCGCGGCCAGGCGGCGTAGACGCGCTCGAGGGTGTCCTGGACCAGGTCGTCGGCGCGGTGCCAGTCCCGGCTCCAGGCGTAGGCCAGCTGCCGCAGCCGGGGTATGGCTGCGGCGGCGAAGACGTCGAAAGACGCCTCCAGCTCCTGTCTCACCGGGCACCACCTCCGCCCTCTCCTACGCAGCAGCAGTCCGCAAGGTTGTAGTGCATCGGGCAGGAGCTCTCGAGGCGTCGCCATCAGGGTGGGAGCAAACGCGGACGGCGGGATGACCGTGCGTGTAGTGGCTCAGTCGTCTAGAGGTAGTACGGCTGTGGTTGGTGGGGGTCGGTGGGCAGGACGTCGAGGTGGGGGTCCCGCAGCAGCGCGGTGATGGCCGGCCGGCTGGCGGCGATGGTGGCGTAGTGCGGGTCGACGTCGCGGGTGATGCACCAGGCGTGGTCGGCGGGCCAGGTGAAGGCGGGGTCCGGCGCCCAGCCGGAGGGTGTGGTCGGCAGGTCTGGGCCCCAGTCGCCGAGGTCGGTGACGGTGCCGCGGAAGAGGTAGTAGTCGCGTTCGGGCAGACGCACCAGTAGCCCACCGGTCTCGGGTCGTCGTGCGTCCGGGTGGACGCCGGGCTGGACGCCGGGCTGGAAGGCGGCGGGTGGAGCGGGGAGCGGCGGCGCATCTCGGGTGAGACGTACCGGCTTGCTGGAGAGGGCGCCGGATCGGTGCTGGTCGCCGGCCGGTGGGGAGGGGTGCAGGCCCCAGCCGTCCCAGAGGAGGAAGTAGCAGTCCTCAGGGGTGGTGGTGTGGGGGGTGAGGTGGGTCGAGGCGGCGCGCAGCAGGTCGGTTTCGGATCGGCCGTCGTCTCGCTCGGGGGCGTCGTTCTCGCTGTGGCCGAGGTGGGTGGGGTCGGGCAGGAAGAGCAGTCGCGCGTAGGCGGGCAGGCCGCTGGGGCCCAGGGTGGCCAGCTTGTGCCAGGGGGCGGGGTCCTTGGTGATCCAGGTGGCGGCGGTGAGGTCGGTGCACAGGCTCATGCTCACCTTCGCCATCGTCGTCGATGGTGCTGCGGCAGGTGCACGAACCTCGACCAGGCCGAGCGCGGTCTGCGGGATGACCGTGAGGTCCTGATCGAGGTCGGATCATGCGGACACCGGGTGTGCACCTGCGTGATCCGCTGCTGATCGTGCTTGAGGCTGCTGCACTGAGGTGGTGAAGCGGACTCCCCTCCTCGTCATCGCGGCGCTGAATGCTGCGTTGCTCTCGGCATGCGGTGGCTCACCGGGCGACACCCTGACACCGGGGACCGCCACGGTCGATGCCTCCACCTCCCCCGAGGACGTGGTGCGCACCTACCTCGGGGCCCTGCAAGAAGGAGACGAGGCCGCAGCGGCGGCCCTGACGACCCAGCCGTACTCGGGGCGCGATGCGTGGGCGGCGGATCCGCCGACGATCGAGGACGTCGAGGTCTCCGAGGCGATCACGCAGCCGGCCGCGGGCGCGGACGGTGCGGTGGGTGAGAGCCACGCGCAGGAGCACGCGCAGGCGGTCCTGGTCCCGGTGACCTTCGAGCTGCGCGGGGCGGACACCTCCATGCCGGACGGCCCGACCGCCTGGGGCTACACCGTGGTGCGTGATGGCGACACCGAGGCGTGGCGCATCGCCGATGCGGGCAGCGCGTGAGCTGTCGTGCCGCCGGGGCGGGGAAGTGGGCCTCGCCCGCACCTGACTGCACGACGTCGGCGGGATGACCGGATGCTCGCTCTTGCACCTCGGGTGCTGAAACATGGAGGCATGGCTGGGTCGGGGTCGGGTGAGCACGGGCTCGTCGGGGCGCAGGGCAAGCTGCGCTCCGGAGATCGGGTGAAGCTCAAGGTGGTCGATGAGGAGCTTCGCCTCAACGGACTGACCACTGACGTGGTCGGAGTCGTCGACATGGAGCTGGCCGTCGGAGGCTTTCTGGTGGGCTTCCCTGGAGGCGGTCTGCTCGTCTTCGGCGAAGATGATCTTGTACGCGCTGAGTGAGGCCCGAGGGATGTCAGCGGTCGGTTGCCGCGTCGCCGCTGGAGTGCCCCATCACCGGGAGCTGGTCCAGATGGGTGACGTGGGATCGTTCGCGGCCCCCGCCTCCACCGCGCTGGCAGGCTCGGTGGGTGCGTCTCGTGCTCGTCCTGCCGCTCGCGGCCCTCTCCCTGCTCCTCGGCTCGTGCGGGACTGAGGCCGCGACCTCGTCCCCTTCGGCGTCGGCGTCGTCGACCAGCGAGCCCACGACGGCGCCCGGGGAGGGCGAGGGCGGGTGGACGTCGAGCCCGGAGGAGATCGCGCGCCAGGAGTGGCTGCAGGGCGGGCCGATGGCGACGTCGATGCCGACGCGCACGTGCACCTACCACCAGCCCACCGGCGACGAGCTGGCGAGCACGGATCCCGACGACCCCGACGCCATCTCGAGGTTGTACTGGATGAGCTGCTTCGACCCGGACGCCTACCAGACGGTGTCGGCCTGCACCGCGCCGCCGGACCTGCCCGCCGACGGGACCTACATCTGCGTCGAGAAGCCGAACCTGACCCAGCGTGTCGTCGACGACTGGAACCAGTACGCCGAGGCGGAGGACCGGGCCAGCGCGGAGCAGCTCGGGCTGAGCCTCGAGGAGTACCGCGAGCAGTACCCGGACCAGCACGCCGACGGTTCCCCCGTCGTGGCGGTGCCCTGACCGGGTCGGCGGCTCGATTCCAGGCGTTGGGCGGCGCCGGCGGGAGACGGAACCAGCTTCACCGGCGCTTGGCGGACGGGCGGGCAGGTCCGTCGCGTCGCAGGTCCGTGGCGTCGCAGGCCCCTCCGAGAAGTCCACGACCTCGTCCCGGCTTCGTCCGCGGCAAGGCTCCGCCGCGGGGTTGCACCAGGACGGCTTGAGTCACTCGGAGGGGTGATCGCGGACCCTATGCGGCCGTGCGGACATCGACATGTGCGGACGTCGATGGCGTCTTGCTCAGCGGTACCTGTGGCACAGGGGTCAGCGCAGGACCTCCACCCCGCAGGTGATGCCCGGCGCACGGGACAGGCGGGCGTCGGCGGTGACCAGGACGATGCCCAACACCTCGGCCAGCGCGATGTAGGCGGCGTCGTAGCTGGTGACGGTGTGGCGCAGTTCCCAGCAGCGGTGGAGCAGCGGCCGGTGACCGGCGCGGCGCAGGGGCAGGTCGACGAGGTCGTGCAACGCCAGGTCGGCGCGGCGTTCCGGCAGGCGACCTCCGTTCGCGGCACGGCGCAGGACCGAGGCCACCTCGAGGTCGATGACCTCGGGAGCCGTGAGGACCTCTCCGCGCAACCGGTCCCGGGCGCGGTCGCCGTCGGGTCCGTCGTCGGCCAGGGCGGGGGCGAGGACGCTGGCGTCAACGACGATCACGGTCGTCGCGCACCGCCTTCACGGCGTCGCGGAAGGACAGGCTGCCGCCGGCTCGCCCGCCGGCGCGTTCGAGCACCTCGTCGAGGGAGGGGGTGCTGGCGTCCTCGATGAGCTTGGCGAGGAGGTACTCCTGCAGGGACTGGTGGGCCAGGGCGGCGCGGCGGCGCAGGACGGTGTGCGTCTCGTCGGGGACGTCCTTGATCTGCACGCTGGGCATGGCGCCATTCTGGCGCTGCTGGCGCCGATGTGCAATCGCGTGGTCATCGGCAAGACCGCGAGGTCGCCGAGCGCGGACGGCACCACGACCGTGCGCAGCGCGGCCCGCGCCAAGACCGCGGGGGCTTGACCTGACGCTGGAGCAGCCCATCGTGGGAGGCTGGCTCGGTGGCACGCCGCGAGCACCACCTGGCTCCTGAGGGTCCTGTGCTGGTCCGTCGTGGCCGGCTGACGGTCTTCCGGGAGGCTGATGAGCGCTGGAGAGCCGATCTGGTCGATGAGGATCGGGTCAGCACCTTCGTGGGATCGCGCGAGGACGTGCTGGCCTGGGGGATGGTGCAGTTGCCCTCGGAGGCCGTCGTGCTGCGCCCAGAAGGTGGGGAGCGCTCCTTCTTCGACTGGGCGCGGGAGGTGAAGGCGGAGGTGGAGCCGACTCTTCCTGATGGCAGGGACGTGCCTGGTGCGGTGCTCGCCCGGATGTACACGGGCGGCGAGAGGGTCGACGGCTCTCCGGAAGGGCGGTAGGACGGCCCAGCGGTGACTGGTGGGCGCGGAGCAGCACCGTTGCGCACGCGCCGCAGGACGCCATGACCGCGCGGTCGTCGCCTCCGCCGCACACCGACGTCACGACCCTCGAGGAGGATGGACCTCATGATCCTCGAGCAAGCCGTCCTCGACGTCCGACCCGGCCAGACCGACGCCTTCGAGGCGGCCTTCTCCGAGGCCAAGGCGATCATCTCCGCGATGCCCGGCTTCCAGCGGCTCACGCTGTCGCGCTGTCTTGAGCGACCCGACACCTACCTGCTGCTGGTGCAGTGGGACACCCTCGAAGACCACATCGAGGGCTTTCGGGGATCAGCGCCGTACCAGGAGTGGAAGCGACTGCTGCACCACTTCTACGACCCGTTCCCCACCGTGGAGCACTACCGCGAGGTCACCACGGCCTGACGGCTCCGTTCGACGCCGGTCAGCGCGGGATGACCGTGCGTCTGGCGGTCTGTGCGGGGACACGGTGGCATCGGGAATGCTGCTGCCCGACGCCGGCTCGCAGAGGGTGGTCGTTCCGCTGCATGTCCCCGGGCCTCACCTTCAGCCGCTTCGAGCGGCCTCTCGCCGAGAGGCGACTGCCGGATCGACCACTACACGTCCACGGCCGCCGGGCCGAAGAGCCCGGCGGCCGTCGTGCGTCTCGGCTCAGGTCACCGCCGCGCCGAACGCGCCATGACCGTGACGTCCGGTCGCGTAGGAGTGCAGCTGTGCAGTCGACTCTCCGTGCGCCGCCGGTGACTGGCGCCAGGAGCGGTGCTGATTCCGCCCCTGGCGCCCGAGCAGGCCTCAGGCGAGTGCTTGGATCTTCAGGTCGCCGCGGGTCTGGACGCGGACGTGGTCGCTGGCGAGCATGGCGTGGGGGAAGCCGAGGTCGATCGCGCTGACCTCGTCCAGCCGGGCCACCTGGTCGGCCGTGAGGTCGACCTCGAGGGCTCCCAGGTTCTCCTGCAGCTGCGCGAGGGTACGAGCACCGACGACGGGTGTGGTGACGCCGGGGTTCTGCAAGGTCCAGGCGAGCCCCACCTGAGCCGGGGTGCGGTCCAGTTCGGCGGCGACCTCCTTGACCACGTCCACGATGGCCAGGCTGCGCTCGGTCACGCCGCCCAGGGCCACGTTGAAGCTCTTGCGGACGCTCCCACCCTCAGCCGGCGCCGACGACGGTGCTGCGAGGTCCTCGCGGCTGTACTTGCCGGTGAGCACCCCACCGGCCAACGGCGACCACAGGACGGTTCCCAAGCCCCAGCTCCCGGGCCATCGGCAGCAGGTCGCGTTCCCCGGTGCGCTCGATGAGGTTGTACTCCAGCTGCAGTGCCACCAGGGGTGCCCAGCCGCGCAGGTCGGCGATGGTCTGCAGGCGCGCGACCTGCCAGGCCGGGGTGTTGGAGATGGCCGCGTAGAGGACCTTGCCCGCTCGCACGAGGTCGTCCAGACCGCGCAGGACCTCCTCCACGGGGGTGGTGGGGTCCCACACGTGCAGGTGGAGCAGGTCGATGTAGTCGGTGCCCAGCTGCCGCAGGCTGGTCTCGACCGCACCGAACAGGCTCTTGCGGCTCGCGCCGCCGGAGTTGGGGTCGTCGGGGCGGCGCAGGGTGGTGTACTTCGTGGCCAGGACGAGGCTGTCGCGCCGGTCCCTGGCGAACTGACCGAGCATGCGCTCGGAGGTGCCGTCGGTGTAGGTGACGGCGGTGTCGATGAAGTTCCCGCCGCGTTCGACGTAGAGGTCGAACAACCGGCGCGCCTCGTCCTGTTCGGCGCCCCAGCCCCAGTCGTTGCCGAAGGTGGCGGCGCCCAGGGCCAGAGGTGAGACGCGCAGACCGGAACGTCCCAGCTGGCGGTGGGTGTCGAGGGTGAGGGTCACGAGTTCCTCCTGGTGCTTCGGGGAAGGAGGTTCTCGGGGCGGGGTCAGGCGCCGAGTCCGTAGCCGCCGGCGACGGCGACGTCCTGACCGGTGACGTAGCTCGCGGCGTCGGAGGCGAGGAAGGCGGCGACCTCGGCGACCTCGGCGACCTCACGAGGCGAGCCGAACCGCTGGAACGGCACGTTCGCGCGCAGGGCGTCTCGTTCTGCCGAGGCGACGCCGAGCTCGTCGAGCAGCGGGGTGTCGGTGGCGCCGGGGCTGCCGCGGCGGGCCGCGATGCCGACGGTGACGACGATCGAGGCGCCGTCGTTCATCAGCGGCAGGTCCTTCTGGAGGGTGAAGAACTGGCCCTTGAGGTTGACGGCGACGTGGTCGTCGAAGGACTCCTCGCTCACCTCGCCCACGGGTGCGGGGCGGAAGATCCCCGCGTTGAGGAACAGCAGGTCCAGGCGGCCGAGACGTTCGGTGACGGTCTGCACGAGAGCGTCGGTGTCGCTGCTCACGCGCGCGTCGGCCCTCACGACCAGGACGTCAGCGGGCAGTTCGCGCCGCGCGGCGGCGAGGGCGTCGGGGTCTTGGCCGGTGACGGCGACCCGGTGGCCCCGGGTGTGCAGGAGTTCGGCGGTGGCGCGGCCGATGCCGGTGGTGCCACCGGTGATGAGCGCCGTGGGCATGAGGGCCTTCCGCGGGCGGAGGCCACCGCCGCCGAGGCTTTCGCGTCCGGGCGGGCGATCTCCCTGGACGCGATCGCCAAGCGCGCCGGCGTGGGCAGCGGCACGCTGTACCGGCACTTCCCCACCCGCGAGGACCTGGTCGAGGAGGTCTACCGCGACCAGGTACGCCCGCTGCGCGAGGACGCCGAGGCGTTGCTGGCCACCCGCGCACCGGCGGACGCCCTGCACGCCTGGATGCTGCGCTTCGCGCAGTGGGCGGCGCAGCGGCGCGGCATCAGCGAGGCCCTGGTCGCCATGAGCGCCACCGGGCGCTTCGGCACCGGCCCCGTCTGCGACGAGGTCCTGCAGGTCCTGCAGGTCCTGCAGGTCCTGCAGACCATCCTCGACGCCGGCGCCCGCACGGGCGAGCTGCGCGAGGACGTCGACCCGGTCGACGTCGGGGGCCTGCTCGCGGGCGCGCTCTCCGTGGCCGGCGCCCCTGAGCACTCTGCTCAGCTGGACCGCATGCTCACCGTCGTGGTCGACGGGCTGAGGCCGCGCTGACGGCCGTTCCGCTGCGGGTGCGACCGCGGGGAGGGGACGCGGATCGGTGGTGGCAGCGCGGTGCCCCCTGCGATCTTCCGGGGAGGCGGAGGTGCGTGGGCCGCGCGCAGGGGGTGATGTGTTCAGCACCGTCCCGCTGAGGGCTCAGCTCGCGTTCGGTCGTCGTCGTGAGCGGACGTGCCAGGCACCCGTCGTGATCCGCGAGACAGGCCCTTGCCTCCGGCGCCCTCGTCCTCAGGGCGCTGCGGCTGCGGCGGTGCCGACCGCGACCGCCGCGGCCCCGGTCGGCGCCGGGGTCGGCCGCTGCGAGAGGGTGGCGGCCGTGGAGCACGAGCCGAGGCCGCCGGCGGGCGGCGTGCAGCCGGCGCCCGAGGGCGATCCCGGTGCCCTCGTGGGGGCGGCGGTGCGGGCGCGGCGCAGCGCCGCCGGGCTGTCGGTGGCCGAGCTGGCGCGGCGGGCCGGGGTGTCCGGGCCGTTCGTCAGCCAGCTCGAGGGCGGGCGCTCCTCGGTGAGCATCCCGGTCCTGTACCGGCTGGCGGCCGCGCTGGGGTGCACCGCCAACGACCTGCTTCCGCCCAGCGGTGAGCGGCGTCGGCTGACCCGCGCCGGCGGCGGTCCGCGGTTGCGCGCCGGGGCGGACGGGCCCGCGGGACCCGCGCAGCGACCGCGGCTGCTGACCCGCACCGGGGAGGGGGTGCTGCTGGAGGGCTACCACTACGTGCTGCGGCCGGGCGATGCCGAGCAGGAGTGGTTCGCGCAGCCGGGCGAGGTGTTCGTGCACGTGCTGGCGGGGCGGATCACCGTCGAGTTCGCCGACGGCGGGCGCACCGACCTGGGTCCGGGCGACTCCCTGCACCACGAGGGCGCTCTCGCGCACCGCTGGCTGCTGCGCGGTGAGGTCCCCGCGGAGGTCCTGGTCGTGCTCACCGCGGACGTTACACACCCTTAACCCACCGGCCGTAAGCACCACTTACGGTTCCGGCATGGACACCCCCTTCGAGGTCCCCGCCGTCGACATCTCCCCGTACGTGCACGGCGGCAGCCCCGCCGAGCGCGCCGCCGTCGCCGCGGCGATGGACGTCGCCTGCCGCACCGTCGGCTTCGTGCAGGTCACCGGCCACGGCGTCCCCGACGCCACCACCGCGGGCCTGGCGAGCGCGATCGACGACTTCTTCGCCCTGCCGCTGGACGTCAAGCGCCGCTGGGTCGCGCCGAAGGGCGTCAACCGCGGCTACACCCCGCCCAGGAGCGAGTCCCTCAGCCTCAGCCTGGGCGTGGAGGCGGCCAGCCGCATGAACGACTTCTTCGAGGCCTTCAACACCGGCGCCGCCGTCAGCGACTACCCGGGCGCCGAGCTGGACCCCGCCTCCTACCCCGAGGACGTGTGGCCGGACGAGGACCTCGTCCCGGGTTTCCGGGCGCGCGTGCAGGCGTGGGAGGCCGAGGCCGGTCGCGTCGCGCGCACCCTCACGACGGTGTTCGCCGACGCCCTCGGCCTGGAACCCGGCTGGTTCGACCGGGTCACCGGGCACTCCCTGGACGTGCTGCGGATGAACAACTACGCCCTGCCGCCGGGGAGCGTGCGGCTCGACGGCGACCTGACCGGCATGGGCGAGCACACCGACTACGGCATCGTCACCGTCCTGTGGGCCGACCGGGTCGCCGGTCTGCAGGTCCTCGGCCCGGAGGGCACCTGGCACGACGTGCAGCCCGCCGAGGACGCGCTGCTGGTGAACCTGGGCGACGCCATGGCCCGCTGGACCAACGAGCGCTGGACCTCCACGCTGCACCGCGTCAAGCCGCCGATCGTGGACGGCACCATCGAGCGGCGCCGCTCCGCCGCGTTCTTCCACGACGGCGACGTCGACGCCGTCGTGGCCGCCCTGCCCGGGTGCGTGCGGCCCGGCGAGGAACCCCTCTACCCGCCGGTCACCATCGGCGAGCACATCGCCGCCAAGCTCGCCGGTTCGCGCGCCGGGCGCGCCAACACCGCCGCGCAGCGCGAGGCGGCGCGCGTGCTGGCGTCGGCGCGCTGAGCGCCGTGACGAGCGCACCCGTCGCCGCACCCGTCGCCGCACCCGCGTCCGCCGACCTGCTCAGGCGCGCGCCGAAGGTCGAGCTGCACTGCCACCTGGAAGGTTCCGTGCCCGCCGAGGTGGCGGTCCGGCTGGCCCGGCGCCACGGCGTCGCACTGCCGACCACGGACCCCGGAGAGCTGTACCGGTACGAGGACTTCGCGGGTTTCCTGGCCGTCTACACCGCCGTCTCGCGGGCCCTGGTCACCCCCGCCGACCTCGCGGAGGTCACGCACGCCTGCCTCGTGGCCTCGGCAGCGGAGGGACTGCGGTACCGGGAGATGTCGTTCAACCCCACCAACCACCCGACGATGACCTACCGGCAGGTGCTGGACGGCGTCCTGGACGGCGTGCGCTCGGCCCGTGCGGAGACCGGTGTGGACTGCCGGCTCGTCGTCGCCGTCAACCGCCAGCAGCCGCCCTCGGTGGCCCTGGACCTGGTGCGCGCGGCGCTGGAGCACCGCGCCGAGGAGGTGGTGGGCATCGGCCTGGACCACGACGAGCTGGTGGGACCGCCGGCCGCGTTCGCGCAGGCGTTCGCGCTCGCCGCCCGCGGCGGGCTGCAGCGCACCGCCCACGCCGGCGAGCGCGGCGACGCCGCCGAGATCGCCGCCTGCCTGGACGTGCTGGGAGCGCAGCGGATCGACCACGGCTACGCCGTCCTCGCCGATCCGGGGCTGCTCGCGCGCTGCCGCGCCGACGGCGTCCACTTCGCCACCTGCTGGTCGACGCAGCTGTTCCACGGCGGTGACGGGTCCGCGATCGCGGGCATGCTGCGCGCCGGGCTGGCGGTGTCCGTCAACCCCGACGACCCGCCGATGTTCGGCACGAGCACCGGGGAGGAACTGGCCCGTGCGGGCACCGCGCTCGGGTGGACACCCGGTCAGGCGCAGGAGCGCGTCCTGGCCGCGGTGGAGGCCGCCTTCTGCGACGAGACGGACCGCGCCGCGCTGGCGGCCGAGGTCCGCGGGGGTTTCGCCCAGCTGCTCGCACCGCCGGGAGCAGGCTGATCCGGCAGCCGGTCAAGTCAGCTGGGCGGCCAGGTCGACCAGGTCGACGGCGCGCAACTGCGGTGCGGTGGAGCACGCCGGGTACGGGCTGCCGGCCCGGTCGATCCAGGCGGTGCGCAGCCCGGCGCGGGCCGCACCGTCGACGTCCCAGGGGTGCACGGCGACGAGCAGCACCTCGCCCGGCGGGGCACCGCAGGCGCGCACGGCGTGCTCGTAGGCCGCTCGCGCCGGCTTCCACGCACCGGCGTCCTCCACCGACAGCAGCGCCTCGAACTCCTCGCGGATCCCGGCGGCGGTCAGCAGCTGCTCGCTGACGCGCGCGGAACCGTTGGTCAGCGTCAGCAGGCGGTGCCCACCGGCGCGCAGCGCGCGCACGCCCTCGGCGACGTCGGGGTGCAGCGGGAGCCGCCCGAACCCGCTGAGCACGTGCTCGACGGCCTCGTCCAGCGCGCACCGCAGCTCGACGCCGTGCAGCAGCGTGCGCAGCGCGTCGGCCCCCACGTCGGCGAAGGGGCGCGAGGCGCCCGCGGCGGTCAGGGCGAAGCCGTCGCGCAGCAGCGTCGTGAACCACAGCTGCGCCAGGTGCGCCGGCGCACCGATCCCGGTGAAGCGATCGGCCAGCGGGCCGGTGTCGGACAGCGTCTCGTTGACGTCGAAGACGACCACCGGGGGACGGGTGGGCACCGGGACCTCCAGGGCGGTCAACGGTCGGGGCGAGCAGCGGTCAGGGCGGTCGGCGGTGGAGCGGGTGCCGTTCCGCCCGGGCTCACCGGCCACCGGGGGAACCGGTGGTCGTCGGAGCGGGGCGGGTGCTGCGCTCCTGCGTTCGGGCTACCCGCTGGGCGGACGGCGAAACCCCCACCCGCAGCGGGCGGACGACCCGGCCCGCTGCCGGGACCGCGCCGGGTGCCGGGGGGTTCCTCGTGGGACCCTGGGACGTGGTCAGCGACAGCCGCGAGCACGCCGCCTTCGGGCCCTGGGTCGACGAGGTGCGCACCCCGCTGGAGGTGCCGCACCTGTACCGCGACCACCCGCTGGACCTGCGCACGGCCCGGCTGGTGCTGAAGGTGCCCCGCAACATCACCCGGCGCGAGGCCGCCGCCGAGGTGGACCTCTACGACCACCTGGTCGTGGTGCGGACCGGGTCGCTGACGGTGCTGAGCCGGCACCAGGACGCGCGCGGGGAACCCGCGGGCAGACCCCGGGGGTACCTGACGCGGCAGGTGGCGCTCGACGACGTCGTCGCCGTGCACGACGAGGTGGACCTCCTCGACGGCCGGCTGCACGTGCACACCGTGGACGGGGACGTCGTGTCGCTGAGCTACAACGGTTCGGCGCGAGGAGGCGTGCAGCGCCTCGTCGAGGAGCTGCGCACCGGACCCGCGCGTCCCGCCGGCCCCCGGGGTCCCCGCCGCGCGGACCCCGCCCGTCCGAGCGCCCCAGCACCGCGCACCGCACCCGGTGCGGGCGCGGAGGAGTTCACGGTCGCCTCCCTGGACCCCGGCGACGTCGCGGACGTCGCAGTCGTCGCGGACTACCGCCAGGTCGCCCGGCAGCGCCCCGACCTGGTCGCCGTCGCCTGGCACGGACGGCAGGTCCTGCGCCCGCGCCCCACCGGCCCGGCGGGGGCGCTGCGGAACCTCACCCACCTGCTGTCGCCGATGACGCTGCAGGCGGCCCTGCTCGCCCGCGACGGCACGCACCTGGAGGTGTTCGGCCGCCGGGAGTGGCTGGTGCGGGGCCACCGCCCCGTCCACTCCAGCTCCCGGCTGCTCCTGCCGCTGCGCACCCTCGAGCGGGTCCGGGCGCGGCCGAACCCCCGCTACCGCAGGGCCACCGACGTCACGCTGCAGGCGGGGAAGGCGCACCTGCACCTCACCGTCCCCACGGGATCCATCGCGGAGCGGTTGCTGAGGGTCAGCGCCACCTGGCCCTCGGCCTGAGCAGCGGCCTGCTCGCACCCCGGGGCGAGCCCCACGACGAGCGGGTCGCCAGGTCGCACGGGTGCCACCATGGCCCGCACGAGCGTCGCGACGGCCTCCTCCGACGTCCTCGACGCTCGACGGCGATCCGCGAGGAGGAGCACGTGAGCCGACCTCGACGCACGCGGCCGCCCCGGGGCGCAGCAGCGCGCCGGCTCCTGCACGGCCGGCCGGCGCGGTGGGCGCGGTGGGCGCTGCCGACCGCGGACACCCTGAGCACCACCGCCCGCCTGAGCACCGCGGGAGTGCTGGCCTACCTGCTCACCCTGGTCGTCACCCGGGGACCGGTGGACCTCACCGGCGCGCTGACCGCGCTGCTGGTCATGCAGGCCTCCGCCCACGCCAGCCTGCGCATGGGTCTGGTGCGGGTCGGCGCGGTCCTCACCGGGGTCCTGGTGGCCGTGGCCCTGTCCACCTGGAGCGGGCTGACCTGGTGGAGCCTGGGCCTGGCGATCGCCGCCTCGCTGCTGCTGGCCAGCGCGCTGCGCCTGGGGCAGCAGGCCCTGGAGACGCCCATCAGCGCCATGCTCGTCCTGGCCGTCGGCGGTCAGGAGATCGCCGCCGAGACCCGCGTCGTCACCACCTTGATCGGTGCCGGCGTCGGAGTGGCGTTCACCGTGCTGCTGCCTCCGCCGGTCCCCACCCGCCGAGCGCTCGCCGGCATCGGCACCGTCGCCGCCGAGCAGGCCGACTGCCTGCTGGTGGCGAGCTCGGCGATGTCCGCGCGACCGATCACCCGCGAGCAGGTCAGCGACTGGCTGGCCCGGGCGCGCCGGGTCGACGCCACCGCGGAGGAGGCCGCGCGCACGGTCGAGGCCCTCAAGGACGTGCGCCGCCTGAACGCGCGGGCCATCGGCACCGCCGACGCGGAGCCGGCGCTGCGCACCGGGCTGCAGGCCCTGGAGCACACCGCGCTGGCCATCCGCACCCTGTTCGCCGTGATGCGCACCGAGGCGCCGCGCCGGGCCACCCCCGACGACGGCTACGGCGAGGAGGTCCGCCAGGCCTTCGCCGTCGTCCTGGCCGAGGTCGCCGCCTGCCTGCGCGCCTTCGGCGACCTGGTGCAGGCGGAGGTCGAGGGCGGCGAGGGCGAGGTGGAGCGCACGCTGGCCCGCAGCCTGGAGGTGGCCGGCGAGGCGCGGGCGATCCTCACCGAACTGCTCTTCGTGGACCCGCGGGCGGAGACCTCCCTGTGGCTGCTGCGCGGCTCCATCCTCACCGCCGTGCAGCAGGTCCTCACCCCCCTGGACCTGGAGGAGCGGGCCCGCGCCCGGCGGGAGCACCCGGCCGCACGGCCGGCGCTGCAGGCCATCACCCCCCTGGTGCGCAGGATGCTGCCGGCGCGCGGCCGCCGACGGGCCCGCTCGCTGCTCAGGCGCGGCAGGAGGGCCTGGCGAGGGCTGCGCCGGCGCTGACCGCGTTCCGCCGGCTCCGCTCCGCGTCGCCCCCCGTCGCCCCCCGTCGGTAGGTAGACTGGTCTACCCATCGATGGAGGGGGAACTCGTGGCGGACGGGTCCACGGCGGCGAGCAGGCGACCGGCTCGCGAACGACTGCTCCAGGCGGCCGCACGGCGCTTCTACGCCGACGGCATCACCGCCACCGGCATCGACACCATCACCGCCGAGGCCGGGGTGGCGAAGATGAGCCTGTACAACAACTTCGCCTCCAAGGCAGACCTCGTGCAGGCCTACCTGCAGGCGCGCCACGAGGAGTGGCTGCGGCTGCACGCCTCCCGCCGCGGCGCCCCCCCCCCCGCCCGCGGCGGGCCCCCCCCGCCGGTGCTGGCCGTCAAACAACCCAAACAACAACAACCCCCCATCGCCTGGGATGAAGG
>NZ_JBJLSF010000041.1:0-39974 GCF_050871885.1 Kineococcus aridisoli
GGCGGGGTCTCCCCCGCCGGGCGCCGGTGCGTCCAGGTCCGGCACCATTGACAGACCGAGCGCTCGGTTTCACTCTGGGGAGGTGGCAGGCACCGGCGTCCCCACCGCCCTCCTCTTCTCCCTCGCGCGCGACGACGGCCCGCTGGAGGTGGAGGTCGAGCCCCGCGGCCACCGCGCGCGGGTGCGGCTGCGGCGCGGCGGCGAGCTGCTCGGCGAGCGCACCGGCCTGGGTGTCGCGACCCTCCCGCTGCCCAGCGGCGAGGGCAGCCGGCGGCCGCGGGTGGTCGTGCGCCTGCTGGGGCACGGCGATCCGCTGGAGGTCGTCCTCGTCGAGCCGGGCCCGCTGCGCCCGGTCCGCACGCCGTTCGAGCCGCCGCCGGGCACCACGGCCGCCCGCTGGCACGCTTGGCAGCGCCGCCACCCCGCGCTGTGGGCCTCGCGGCACGTCGTCCTGGCCGTCGGCGAGGTCGCGCTGGTGCTGCTGGGCGCCGCCGCGTTCGTGCAGCTCGTCCTGCGGCGGGCGTCGGCCTGGCTGCGCGAGCAGCTGCCCCACCTCGACCTGCCGGGCATCCCCTGGCCCGACTGGGACCTGCCGGGCATCCCGTGGCCGGACTGGGACCTGCCGGGCATCCCGTGGCCGGACTGGGACCTGCCGGACCTGCACGCCCCGGCGTGGCTGCTCGCCGTGCTCGCCACCGCGAAGGCCTGGGTCCCGGTCCTGATCGCCCTGGCCGTCGCGGTGCGCGAGGTGCGCCGCCGGCGGGCCGGTGCGGGCGGCGGCGGCAGTGGCTGCGATGCTGCCGGGCGGGCCGACCCGCCCGCGGGCACCCGCGACGGCCGGCCGCAGCAGGACCGTGAGGACGAGCACGAGCACGAGGAGCCGGGTGCGCACCGTCGACCCTGAGCAGCACCGCCGGCGGCGGCACGAGATCGTCGAGGCCGCGGTGGAGCTGTTCGCCCGCAAGGGCCTGGAGGCGACGACCACCGCGGACATCTGCCGGGCCGCCGGCATCAGCACCGGCCGGCTCTTCCACTACTTCCCCTCCAAGCAGGCCGTCTTCCACGCCCTCTTCGAGCTCGACCGCGAGGAGCAGGACGCCGCGCTGGCGCACGCCGCCGCGGACCCCGACCCCTGGCGGGGCCTGACGGCCGTCGTCGAGCACATCGCGGCCGAGACCGCCTCCCCGCTCGTGGCGGGGCTGTTCGTCGAGGTCGTCACCCAGGCCCACCGGGACCCGGTGGTCACCCGGCTCGTCGCCGAGGGCGACCAGCGGCTGGTCGAGGCCGTGGGCGCCCTCGTCGAGCGGCTGACCGCCGCCGGCCGCGCCGACCCGGGGATGGCGCCGCGGGAGGCCGCGCGCTGGGTGCTGACGCTGGCGGAGAGCTTCTACGGCCGCGGCTACCCCGAGCCCGGGCGCGACCGGGACGCGGACCTGGCGACCGTGCTGGAGCTGGTCGCGCGGGTGCTGCGCCTGGACGCCGCCCGCCCCGCCCCCTAACCCGCCAGGCGCTGCGGCGGCACCCCGGCGGGCACGGCCCGCCCGCGCTGGGCGAGGGCGGTCAGGACGAGGTCGGCGGGGTCGGGGCACACGTCCTGGCGCGCCTCCAGCCAGCCGAGCAGGCCGTCGGGGCGGTTGGTGATGACACCGTCGACGCCCGCGTCCACCAGCGCCCGCCACAGCACGGACTCGTCCACGGTCCAGGCCCATACCGCCAGCCCGGCGGCGTGCAGCTCGGCCACCGCGGCCGGCCGCGCCGCCAGCGAGGCCACGTCGGGGTTGCAGGCGACGACGCCGAGGTCGCGGCGCAGGGCGCGCCCCTGCGCGAGGGCGTCGGGCCCCAGCGCGTCGAGCAGGACCGCGCGCCGCACCTGCGGGGCGAGCTGCTGCACGGTCGCCAGCGTGCTCGTCTCGAAGCTCTGCAGCACGACCTGCTCGAGGGCGCCGGCGCGGCGGACCTCCCGCAGCACCCCCGCGACCTGCGCGGTGTCCCAGGTGCCCTTCAGCTCCAGCAGCAGCTGGGCACCGGGGTGCTCGGTGAGCAGGTCCAGCAGGTCCGCCAGCAGCGGGACGCGCTGGTCGCGGTAGGCCGCGGAGAACCACGAACCGGCGTCCAGGCGGGCCAGCTCGGCGGCGCCGAGGTCGGCGACCCGGCCGCTGCCGGCCGTGGTGGCGTCGACGTCGGCGTCGTGGATGAGGGCGGCGGAGCCGTCGGCGGTGGGGTGCAGGTCGGTCTCGACCATGTGGGCACCGCAGCGCAGCGCGGCCTCGAAGGCGGCGAGCGTGTTCTCGGGCGCCACGGAGGAGTACCCGCGGTGGGCGATGACGAGGGGCGAGCCCTGCGCGACGGGCTGGGCGACGGGCTGGGTGTCGATGCTCACCAGGGGTCTCCACCCTGCTCGGCTCGGGTGCCGGGACTGCCCCGGCGCGTGCTCCAGGAACGCTTCGGCAGCTCGGGCCGCCGGCTGGAGCGCGCGCCGGGGACTTCTCAGCCCTCGGCGGCGGAGACGTCGATCAGCACCTTGCCGACCACGCCGCCCTCGACGGCCTCGTGGGCGGCGGCGGTCCGCTCCAGCGGGAAGCGCAGCAGCGGCAGGCCGTGCTCCTCCCCCACCGGCAGCGCACCGTCGCGCAGGGCGGCGGTGACGTCCTGCGCGGCGGCGGCCAGGTTCTGCGCGCCCATCGTGTACATGAGGATGAACTGCAGCCGGGTGTTGAGGACCATGTTCGCCCGGATGTCCACGCGCACGTCGTCGCCGCCGTCGTTGGCGTAGCTGGCGACCACCCCGCGCGGGCGCAGCACGGCCTGGTCCAGCTCCAGGTTCTGCGCGAGCGCCACCTCGACGACGACGTCCACGCCGTCGGGGGCGACCTCGCGGATCGCGGCGGCCGGGTCGCCCTCGCGGTAGTTGACGACGTGGTGCGCGCCGGCGGCGGTGGCCAGCGCGGCCTTCCGCGGGCCGCTGACGGTGGTGACGACGGTGGCGCCCGCCCAGCGGGCGAGCTGGATCGCGGCGTGCCCGACGGCCCCGGCACCACCGGAGACCAGGACGGTGCGGCCGGCCAGGGCGCCCGGCGCCAGCCGGCGGGGGCCGTCCTCGTCGAGGGTGAGGGCGCGGTGCGCGGTGACGGCCGGGACGCCCAGCGAGGCGCCGACGTCGAAGGGGACCCCGTCCGGCAGCGGCGCCACGCGCTCGGCGGGCAGCACGGTGAACTCCTGCGCGGTGCCGGTGGGGCGCTGCTGGGCGGCCATGACGGTCCACACCCGGTCCCCCACCGCCAGGGCGCTCACGCCCTCGCCGACGGCGTCGACGACCCCGGCGCCGTCCTGGTTCGGGGTGACCTCGGGGAACGGGGCGGGCTGCCCGTCGCCGGCGCCGCGCCGGGACTTCCAGTCGGTGGGGTTGACGCCGGAGACGACCACGCGCACGCGGACCTCCCCGGGCCCGGGCTCGGGCACGTCGCGCTCGACCAGCCGCAGGACGTCGGCGGGTCCGGTCTCGGAGTACACGATGGACTTCACGTCGGCGCCAACCCGGCCCGGGCCCCGCCGATTCCGCCGCGGCTCCCGGGTGGCGGAACGGCCAGGACGTCCTACCCTTCGGCTCGGGCACCGCCCACCGCACGTCCGCCCGGCTCCCGCGGGCCTCCCGCCGGACCCTCGCGGACCCGGTCGAGCACCGGCGCACGGGGCGGGTGCCCGGTCCCGACGACGTGCTCGAGGAGGTTCTCGTGTTCGACGCACCGGCGGCCGGCGTGGTCCTGGCCGCCCTCCTGGTCCTCGCCACCGCGGTGGCCGCTCTCGTGGCGCTGCTGCTCGTCGCGGCGATCGGCGTCGCGCTGACCGGTCTGGTGGTGGTGGGGCTGGTCCAGGCCGCGGTCTGGGCGGACCTGGCGCTGGCGCGCCGGCGGACGCGGCCGCAGCAGGCGGGCGCGGGCTCGCCGGCCGCGGCCGGGCCGGCGCTGCCCGGGCCGCTCCGGTTGCCCCGCGCCCGCCGGGCGTTCGAGGCGGTGCACGCGGGCCACCGCTGACGCGGCCCCGGACGGGGCGCGGTGCGCCGCCGGGGCCACCCGCTCACGCGCCGTCGGCGGTGAGCAGGTCGCGGCGGCGCAGCAGCGGCTCGACGGCCGCGTCGCGGCCCCGGAAGGCGCGGTAGGCCTCCAGCGGGTCGACGCTGCCGCCGCGCGCGAGCAGCGTGCGGCGGAAGTGCTCGCCGTTCTCCCGGCGCAGCCCGCCGTTCTCGGCGAACCACTCCACGGTGTCGGCGTCGAGGACCTCGCTCCACACGTAGGAGTAGTAGGCGGCCGCGTAGCCGCCGCCGAAGACGTGGTGGAAGTAGGTGCTGCGGTAGCGCGGCGGCACGGTCTCCAGCGCCACGCCCGCCTCGGCCAGCGCCTGCGCCTCGAAGCGGGCGACGTCCTCGGGCCCGGCGCCCTCCAGCGCGCCGGGGGCCAGGCGGTGCCAGGCCTGGTCCAGCAGCGCGGCCGCCAGGTACTCGGTGGTGGCGAAGCCCTGGCCGTGGGTGCGCGCGGCGCGCAGGCCCTCGACGGCACCCGCCGGCAGCGGCTCGCCGGTCTCCACGTGGCGGGCGTAGCGGGCCAGGACGTCCGGCTCGAAGGCCCAGAACTCGTTGACCTGGGAGGGGAACTCGACGAAGTCGCGCGGCACGCTCGTGCCGGAGAAGCGCGGGAAGCGCACGTCGGACAGCAGCCCGTGCAGGGCGTGGCCGAACTCGTGGAACAGCGTCTCCACCTCGTCCACGCTCAGCAGCGCCGGGTCGCCGGGTGCGGGCGGCGCCACGTTGAGGCAGTTGACGACGACCGGCCGCTCGCCCAGCAGCCGGGACTGCTCCACGAAGGAGCTCATCCAGGCGCCGCCGCGCTTGGAGGGGCGCGCGAACGCGTCGAGGAGGTACAGCCCCAGCGGCCCGGAGGAGTCGGCCACCTCGAAGGCGCGCACGCCGGCGGAGAAGACGGGCAGGTCGGTGCGCTCGGCGAAGGTCAGCCCGTAGAGCGCGGTCGCGGTGGCGAAGACGCCGTCGACGAGCACCCGGTCCAGCGCGAACCACGGGCGCAGCGCCTCGGCGTCGACGGCGAACCGCTCGCGGCGCAGCCGCTCGTCGTAGTGCGCCCAGTCCCACGGCTGCAGCGGCGCCTCCTCGCCGTCGGCCAGCAGCAGCTCGGTGAGCTCGGCGGCCTCGCGCCGCGCGTTCGCGACGGCCGCGGGCGCCAGCCGGCGCAGCATCCCCACCGCCGCCTCGACGCTGCCGGCGGTCTCGTCGGCCACGACCCAGCCGGCGTGGTCGGGGAAGCCCAGCAGGGCGGCCCGCTCGGCGCGCAGCGCGGCGATGCGCTGCAGCAGCGCGCGGGTGTCGTGCTCGCCGCCGCGCCCGCCGCGGGCCACCGACGCCTCGTGCACGCGCCGGCGGGTCTCCCGGCGGCGCAGCGCCTCCAGCACCGGCTGCCCCGTGGGCAGCACGAGCGGGAGCAGGTACCCGCCGCGCTCGCCGGCCGCCGCGGCGGCCCGGGCCAGCTCCGCCGCGGACAGCCCCTCCAGCTCGCCGGCGTCCTCGACGTGGACGGCGAGGTCGTTGGTGTCGGCGAGCAGCTCGACGTCGAAGCGGGTGGTGAGCGCGGACAGCTGCGCGTTGAGCTCGCGCAGCCGCTCGCGGCCGGCCTCGTCCAGCAGCGCCCCGGAGCGCTCGGCATCGCGGTGCAGCCGCTCCAGCAGGCGGCGCTGCTCGGGCCCGAGGCCGGCGGGCGGGTCCTCGTGCAGGCGCCGCACCCGCTGCACCAGGCGCGGGTCCAGCCGCACGGCGTCGTGGTGGGCGGCCAGCCGGGGGGCGAACTCCTCCTGGAGCGCGCGCAGGTCGTCGTCGGCGTCGGTGCCCACGAGGTTGGCGAAGACCGCCTCGGCCCGGCCCAGCAACCGCCCGCTGGACTCCAGCGCGTCGAGGAACCCCTCCGCGTCCAGGTCGCGCCCGAGCAGCTCGTCCAGCTCGGCCAGGTGCTCGGCCATCCCCGCCTCGAAGGCGGGGGCGTAGTGCTCGGCGCGGATCCGGTCGAAGGGCGGCAGGGCGAAGGGCAGGTCGCTGGGTGCCGCGAAGGGGTTGGCCGGGTCGAGGGCGCTCATGTCCCGATGCTGCCGCACCGCGCGGTGCGCGGCAGCACCGGACGCGTCCGCCACGTGCACGGGACCTGCTCAGGAAAGGCTCACCATGCTCGCAAGCGGTCCACAGCTGTTCACCTGCGCGCTGACCGCAGTCCACCGGAGCGGGGACTGCGGTTCCCTACGGTCCGCGGGTGAGACCGGTTCCCGGTCGCACCCCCCGCGCCTCGAGCCACCAGGAGATCCCCGTGACCGCCACGGCCGACCACCGCCCGATGCTGCCCCTGCTGCCCTACGCCCCCGCCGGCCGCCGCAGCCCCATGACGTGCCACTACCGCTGCGCGACCTCGTGCGCGCAGCCCGTGCCCAACCGCTCCGGCAACGCCTACTTCGGCGACGTGGTGCGCTCCGCGGTCTCCCGCCGCGGCGTGCTGGCCGGCCTGGTCGGCCTGGGCGTCACCGGCGCCGCCCTGGCGCAGGCCGACACCGCGAGCGCCAGCGCGTTCGGCGGCGGCGGCGACGTGAACCTGCTCGCCGACCCGTTCGACCCCGGCCACGCCGTGGACTTCGACGTCATCGCGCCGGTGCCGGCGGAGGTGGACTCCTTCGACGTCCCCGCGGGCTGGACCTGGGCGCCGCTGATCTCCTGGGGCGACCCGATCCTGCCCGGCGCTCCGGACTTCGACTTCGAGAACCAGACCTCGCAGGCGCAGCTGGGTCAGTTCGGCTACAACAACGACTACACCACCATCGTCCCGATGCAGGACCCGAACCGGGCGCTGCTGGTGTGCAACAACGAGTACACCAACGAGGAACTGATGTTCCGCGACTGGACCGACGCGGAGAGCGCCACGGACGAGCAGCTGCTCATCTCGCTGGCCGCGCACGGCATGTCGGTCGTGGAGCTGCGCCGGGCGGACCAGGACTCCCCGTGGGCGTACGTGCGCGGCTCGGAGTTCAACCGCCGCATCACCCCGATGACCCCGATGGAGTTCACCGGCCCCGCCGCCGGTGCGAAGGCGCTGCGCACCAAGGCCGACCCGGCGGGGCGCACGCCGGTCGGGACCTTCGGCAACTGCGCCGGCGGCACGACGCCGTGGGGCACGGTGCTCTCCGGCGAGGAGAACTTCAACGGCTACTTCACCTCCCCCGAGACGCCCGGCGGGCAGAGCGACCGCTACAGCGTCTACGGCAGCGCCGGTCGCGCCTGGGAGCGGATCGACGAGCGCTTCAGCGCCGAGAAGGAGCCGAACGAGGCGAACCGCTTCGGCTGGATCGTCGAGGTGGACCCGCACGACCCGACCTCCACGCCGCGCAAGCACACCGCCATGGGGCGCATGAAGCACGAGGGCGCCACCATCTCCCTGGCCGCCGACGGCCGCGCCGTCTCGTACATGGGCGACGACGAGCGCTTCGAGTACCTGTACAAGTTCATCTCCAAGCGCAAGTACCGCGAGGGCGACCGCAAGCACAACATGCGGCTGCTGGAGGACGGCGACCTGTACGTCGCCGTCTTCGAGGGCGACGGCATCGACGACGAGCGCTACGACGGCCGCGGGCGCTGGGTGCAGCTCACCCGCGACGGCCGCTCCGTCGTGCCCGGCATGTCGATCGACCAGGTGCTGGTGAACACCCGCGCCGCCGCCGACGTCGTGGGCGCCACCAAGATGGACCGCCCCGAGGACGTCGAGCGCAACCCCGTCAACGGCCGCGTGTACGTGGCGTGCACCAACAACACCCAGCGCGGCACCCTGGGCAAGCCCGGCGTCGACGAGGCGAACCCGCGCCCGCTCAACAAGGACGGGCACGTCGTCGAGATCGTCGAGGCGCGCGACGACGCGGCGGCGACGGAGTTCTTCTGGAACCTCGTGCTCGTCTGCGGCGACCCGGAGGACCAGAGCACCTACTTCGGCGGCTTCGACCCCGCGCAGGTGTCGCCGATCTCCTGCCCGGACAACGTGGCGTTCGACAGCACGGGCAACCTGTGGATCTCCACGGACGGCAACACGCTGGGCGCCAACGACGGCCTGTACGAGGTCGTCGTCGACGGCCCGAACCGCGGCCAGGTGCGCCAGTTCCTCTCGGTGCCGACCGGCGCGGAGACCTGCGGGCCGGTCATCGCCGAGGACGGCCGCACGGTGTTCGTCGCGGTGCAGCACCCCGGTGAGGTCGACACCGCGACCATCGACGCCCCGGCGTCCACCTTCCCCTACGACGGCACGGGCCAGCCGCGCCCGTCGGTCGTGCAGGTGCGCCGGGCCTGAGGCCCCGGCGCCCGCTCAGCCGCCGGGCCGGACCAGCCGCGTCAGCAGCCGGTCCAGCTCGGCGGCCGGGTCGGCGGTGAGACCGCAGTGCACCGGTGAGGTCTGCACGACGGTCGAGCGCGGCGCGACCAGCCAGCGGAACCGGGCGCCCTTGGCCTCCGCACCGGCCGCGCCCGCGGAGGCCGCCCCCGCGCAGACGGCCTCCAGGGCCAGCACGTGCCGGGCCACCGCCTCGACGTCCAGCCCGGGCGCGAAGGCGCGCAGCCGCTCGGGGTCCAGGGCGGTGCGGGCGGCCAGGTGCTCCAGGGGCCGGCACCACAGCACGACACCGGCGTTGAGGAACTCCCCGCGGTCCACGCGGGGCACCACCCGCACCACGGCGTACTCGAATACCTGCAGCTGCTCAGCCACGGGGCGCCTCCCGCTGCACGCGCGCCAGCTCCGCGACCCACGGCCGCGGCCCGGCCAGCCGCGCGGCGAACCAGTCCAGGTAGGCCTGCCGGACCTGCTCGGCGCCCTCGAAGCCGGGCTCGCCCTCCAGCCAGCCCTCGGGCACCTCGTCGACGGCGGCCCGCAGCACCGCGGGGGTCAGGGCCGCGGCGCAGGCCGCGTCGACCTCCCCGACGTCGCCGGCGACGGGCAGCAGCAGGTGGTCCTCGGCGTGGCGCAGCGGGCGGGCGGCGCTGGCCGCGGCCCGCGCCCAGTCGTGGTGGAAGTACAGGGCGGCGCCGTGGTCGATCAGCCAGGGCCGCCCGCCCCACCACAGCGCGTTGGGGTTGCGCCAGGAGCGGTCGACGTTGAGCACGAGGGCGTCGAACCACAGCACCCGCGCCGCCCAGACCGGCTCCACGGGGTCCACCGCGGGGTCGAAGCTCAGCGCACCGGGCAGGAAGTCCATGCCCAGGTTGTCGCCCGGTGAGCGCAGCAGCAGGTCCTGCACCTCCTCGTCGGGCTCACCGCGGCCGATGACGGGGTCGACGGCCGCCACGACGAGCTCGGGCACCGCCAGGCCCAGCGCGGCGGCCAGGCGGGCGGCGAGGACCTCGGCGACGAGCACCCGCCGGCCCTGCCCGGCGCCGTGGAACTTCACGACGTAGGTGCCCAGGTCGTCGGCCTCGCACAGCCCCGGCAGGCTCCCGCCCTCCCGCAGCGGCGCGACGTAGCGGGTCGCGGTCACGGAGCGCAGCACGCCCGCGATCCTGCCACCCCTCCCGCAGGGCCGGCTCCGGGCGCGTCCCCAGCCGCCTCCCAGGAAGGCGTCGCAGACTGGCGCCGTGAGATCCGTGAGCACCTCCCCGGAGGCCCGGCTGCTCGTCGTCGACGACGAGCCGAGCATCCGCGAACTGCTGGCCACCAGCCTGCGCTTCACCGGCTTCGAGGTCGCCTCGGCCGCCGACGGCGCGGAGGCGCTGAAGCTGGCCGAGGACTTCCGGCCCGACCTCGTCGTCCTGGACGTCATGCTCCCCGACCTCGACGGCTTCACCGTCACCCGCAAGCTGCGCGAGCGCGGCCGGCCCGTGCCGGTCCTCTTCCTCACCGCGCGCGACGACACCGCCGACAAGGTGGCCGGGCTGACCGTCGGCGGCGACGACTACGTGACCAAGCCGTTCAGCCTGGAGGAGGTCGTCGCGCGCATCCGCGCGGTGCTGCGGCGCACCGGCGGCGCGAGCGGTCCCGACACCGGCCGGCTGGTCTTCCACGACCTGGAGCTGGACGAGGACTCCCACGAGGTGCGCCGCGCCGGGCGCGTGGTGGAGCTGTCCCCCACCGAGTTCAAGCTGCTGCGCTACCTCATGCTCAACCCCCAGCGG
The DNA here is from genome assembly GCF_050871885.1 of Kineococcus aridisoli. Classification (NCBI taxonomy): domain Bacteria; kingdom Bacillati; phylum Actinomycetota; class Actinomycetes; order Kineosporiales; family Kineosporiaceae; genus Kineococcus; species Kineococcus aridisoli. Next base: position 10,184 of record NZ_JBJLSF010000041.1, read on the forward strand.
GTGCTCTCGAAGGCGCAGATCCTCGACCACGTGTGGGACTACGACTTCAACGGCGAGGCCGGGATCGTGGAGTCCTACATCTCCTACCTGCGCCGCAAGCTGGACACCGAGGGGCTGGAACCGCTCATCCACACCAAGCGCGGTGTCGGCTACGTGCTGCGCGCACCGCACGCGGCGGGATGAGGGGTGGGGCGCGGCGCCTGAGCGCCGCGGCCGGCGGGCTGCGCGCCCGGGCCCTGGCGGCCGAGTCGCGCCTGCCGCTGCGGGTGCGCCTGCTCGTCATCGTCGTGGCGCTGCTGCTGACGGTGACGGGAGTGACGAGCCTGGTCTCGCTGCACCTGCTGAAGGACAACCTGCGCGCGCAGGTCGACGAGGAGCTGCAGCACAAGGGGGCGAGGGCCATCACGGCCGCGCTGCCGCAGTTCAGCCGGTCCGGCGGCGACGCGCTGCTGCTCAGCGACTACTACGTCGCCTTCGCCGACAGCGACGGGAGCGTGTGGCGCACCGCGTGCAGCCGGGACACCGGGGGCTGCGCGAGCGGGCCCCGGCTGCCCGCGCTCACCGACGCCGTCGTCGACGCGCACGGGGGCGAGCCGTTCACCGTCCGCGACAGCGAGGGCGGGGACCCGTGGCGGGTGCTGCTGGTGACCGCCAGCGACGCACCGGTCAACGTCGCGGTGGCGCTGCCGCTGTCGGGCACCAACCGCACGGTCGCCGACTACCGCGCGGTGGCCCTGGTGGTCGGCGCGGCCGTGCTCGCGGCCGGTGCGGCCGCCGCCGCGCTGGCCGTCCGGCGCAGCTTCCGGCCGCTGGACGACATCGAGCGCACGGCGTCGGCGATCGCGGCCGGCGACCTGTCGCAGCGGGTGCCGGACGCCCCCCCGGGCACCGAGATCGGCCGGCTGTCGACGGCGCTGAACGCGATGCTGGCCCGCATCGAGACCTCCTTCCGCGCCCAGCAGCGCTCCGAGGAGCAGATGCGCCGCTTCGTGGCCGACGCCAGCCACGAGCTGCGCACGCCGCTGGCGGCCATCCGCGGCTTCGCCGAGCTGCACCGCCAGGGCGCGGTGCGCGAACCGGAGGACGTCGCGCACGTCATGCGGCGCATCGAGGGCGAGTCGACGCGGCTGGGGCGCCTCGTGGAGGACCTGCTGGCGCTGGCCCGCCTGGACGAGGCGCAGCACCGGCGCAGCACCGCCCGCGAGCTCGTCGACCTGGCCGTCGTCGCCTCCGACGCCGTGCACGACGCCCGCGCGCTGGACCCCGCGCGCACGGTGCGCCTGGTGGGGATCAGCGACGCCGTGGGCCCGGGCTCGGCACCCGTGCTGGCCGACGAGTCCGGGATGCGGCAGGTGCTGACGAACCTGCTGGCGAACGCGCTGCACCACACGCCCGCGGGCACGCCGGTGGAGGTCGCGGTCGGCGCCGCGCAGGGGCCCTCGGGGCCGGAGTCGGTGGTGGAGGTCCGCGACCACGGCCCGGGGCTGACCCCCGAGCAGGCGGAGAGGGTCTTCGAGCGCTTCTACCGCGTCGACGCCTCCCGCCGGCGCGGCACCGGCGGCGGTTCGGGGCTGGGCCTGGCGATCGTGGCCACCATCGTGCAGGTGCACGGCGGCACGGTCGCCGTGGCGCCCACCCCGGGCGGCGGGGCGACGTTCCGGGTGCGCTTCCGCGCCGCGGACCCCGCGGGCGGTGCCCCGGCCGACGACGCCACCGCCGACGACCCGGCCGGTGGCGCCCCCGCGCCGACCGGGATTCACAGGTAGGTCCCAGCCGTCTCCGGGCCGTCCTGCAGCGCGGTGGCCGTCACTGGAGGTGTGCACGCGGCGCCTGCCGCGCAGGACGACCGCAGACGATCTCGACGCCCCGAGAGGTGAGCAGGATGAACCGACCCGACGAGCGAGGCCCCGTGTCGACGCAGGCCCGCAGCGACGACGGCACCGCCCGCGGTGCGGACTCCCCCACCGCACCGGTGACGTGGGACCGGCAGCGCGGCGGCCACGACCTCCCGCAGGAGCAGGGCCACGGCCCGGCGCACGGGCAGGGCTGGGAGCAGGGCTGGGGCCAGGGGTACGGGCAGGGCTGGGGGCAGCAGCACGACCCGTGGGCCGTCCCCGGCGGGCCGACGCCGCCCGGCGGCTCCGACGACGGGCACGGCGGCGGGGGCGGGGGCAGGCGCGGGCCGCGGCGCAGCCCCGGCTGGTTCGGCGTCGCCGGCGCGGCGATCGCGAGCGCGGTCGCGGCCAGCGCCCTCACCGCGGGCCTGGTCGGCGCCTTCGGCCAGGACACCTCCGGCGCGGGGCCGGCGGGGACCTCCTCGTCGGCGAGCTCGGGCAGCGCGCAGGTGCAGGGCGTCAGCGAGACGACGGTCAACTGGCAGGGCGTCGTGAGCGCGGTCGCGCCGAGCGTGGTCTCGGTCACCGTGGCCTCCGGCGCCGGTGAGGCCGAGGGGTCGGGCATCGTCTACGACTCCGCGGGGCACGTGGTGACCAACAACCACGTCGTCACCGGCGCCGGCAGCGGCGCGACGATCACCGTGACGCTCTCCGACGGCCGCGAGTACCGGGCGGGCGTCGTCGGCACCGACCCGGCCACCGACCTCGCGGTGATCCAGCTGGAGGACCCGCCCAGCGACCTGCAGCCCGCGACCTTCGCCGACTCCGACGACGTCGTCGCCGGGCAGGCGGTGATGGCGCTGGGCAACCCGCTGGGGCTGTCGGGCAGCGCGACGACGGGCATCGTCTCCGCGGTGGACCGCCCGGTGCTCACCACGAGCGAGCAGCCGCAGGCGCAGGACCCCTTCGGCCAGCAGTTCGGGCAGCAGCAGACGACGGGCGAGACGGCCGCCACCAACGCCATCCAGACCGACGCCGCCATCAACCCGGGCAACTCCGGCGGGGCGCTGCTGGACTCCTCCGGGCGCGTCGTCGGGGTCAACTCCTCGATCGCCTCGCTGAGCTCCAGCGCCTCCTCCAGCCAGTCCGGCAGCATCGGCCTGGGCTTCGCCATCCCCTCCAACGAGGTGAAGATGATCGCCGACCAGCTGGTGGACGGCGGGAAGGCCCAGCACGCCTGGCTGGGCGTCACCCTGGCCCAGGAGGCGGCGACGGTGACCGTCGACGGCGCCGGCCGCCAGGGCGCCCAGGTCGCGCAGGTGCAGGCGGGCACCCCGGCCGCGGACGCCGGGCTGCAGGCCGGTGACGTCGTCACGGCGGTCGACGGGCAGGCCACCGACGGCTACGAGTCGCTGACCGCCACGATCCGCGGCAAGGCCGTGGGCAGCACCGTGGAGCTGACGGTCGTGCGCGACGGGCAGGAGCAGGTGCTGCGGGCGACGCTCACGGCGCGCGACGAGGGCTGACCCCCGGCTGCGCGCTGCGCGGGGGCCCCGCACCGTCCGCGGTGCGGGGCCCCCGCGCGTGCGGCTCAGGGCAGCAGCGGGACCCACCACGCCCCGGCCGGGACGGCGGCCCAGCGGCCCACCGCCGGGGCGGGGGCGCCGGTGTCCTGCCACAGGCCCTCGTGGGTGACCGCGGTGCCGGTGGCGGTGCGCCGCCACCGGCGGCGGAAGCCCAGGGCCCGCCCCCGCGGCGCGGGCAGGGCGGGCAGGTCGCCGTCGGCGGCCAGCAGGACGCGCTCGCCCTCGAGCACGAGGAGGCGGTGCCCGGCGTGCGGGGCGGGCACCGCGTCGGCGCGCACGACGTCGACCCGCCCGCCCCCGGCCGTCGGCGCGCTGGCCAGGACCTTCTCCCCGCGCCGCTTGGGGGTGCGCAGCCCGGCGGCGCGCAGGCGCGCCAGCAGCTCGCGGGTGCTGACCCGCTGGGCACCGGCGGCGACGGCGCGCTCGACGAGGTCGGCGGGGACGTCGTAGTGGTCGCCCTCGAAGGAGCGCCGGGGCAGGCCGAGGGCGGCGGCGAAGGCGTGCAGCTCCTCGGTGGAGGTGTCGCTGGCCAGGTGCGCCCACCACCGCCCGTGCGCGGGGTAGCGCGGGGTGTCGACGAGGACGCTCACGCGCGGGCCGCCGCGGTCTCCCCGGGTGCCGTTCCCGGCCGGCGGGACGGCGGGGCTGTGGACACCGGTGGATCCTCTCGCGCGCTGGGGTTGGCTGCCGACCCAGGAGGGCCGGTGCGGCCCACGGGCACCGCGGGCGCTCCCGCGGGGAGGAGAGGATCCCATGAGCAGGTTCGAGGTCGACAGCGCGCGCGTGGCGCAGGCCAGCGGTGCGGTGGCCGCCTCGGCGGGCAACATCGCCGCCGAGGTCGAGGGGATGGTGCGCCACCTGCTCGACCTGGAGTCGTGCTGGAAGGGTCAGGCGGCCAGCGGGTTCCAGGCGCTGTCGGCGCAGTGGCGCGCCACCCAGGACCGCGTGCGGGTCTCGCTGGAGGACATCCAGCGGGCGCTGGAGCAGGCCGGGCGCCAGTACGCCGACGTCGAGGCCGCCAACGCGCGGATGTTCAGCGCCTGAGGGAGGCTGCGCGAACGTCGAAGGCCCCGCCGCAGCGGGGCCTTCGACGTGGGACCGGCGCTCCGGTCGTGCTCCGGTCCTGCTCCCGCGCGCTCAGGCTGCGCGGGACAGCGTCGGGACCTGCTGCACCGCGGGGATGCTCCAGCGCATCTCCAGGTGCACGCGGCCGGACGTGTCGCGGACCTGCACCCAGTGGGCCGTGGGGACGGACTCTGCGGCCGTCGCCTTGTGGATGTTCATGTGCCACCTCCTGTTCAACTTCCGTTAACCTTAGCCTGCGCCTTCCCGATCGGCCAGTCAAGCCACGCACTGACCTGGAGTGACGCAGCACACACCCAGCGCTGCTGCCGCACCGCCGGGCGCGGCCACCGGACCACGCGCTTACCCTGATCGCGTGACGACCGTCTCCCTCGGGGTGCCAGGCATCCGGCGCCCGAGCGCCGCCGAGGGGGCCGGCGACCCCCGCTTCGGCGCGGGACCGCTGCTGGACCGCCACGGCCGCACCGCCCGCGACCTGCGGGTGTCGCTGACCGACCGCTGCAACCTGCGCTGCCACTACTGCATGCCGCCCGAGGGCCTGCCCTGGCTGGAGCAGCCCGCCGTCCTCGACGACGAGGAGGTCGTGCGCCTGGTCACCCTCGCCGTGCGCGACCTCGGCGTGCGCGAGGTGCGCTTCACCGGCGGTGAGCCGCTGCTGCGCAAGGGGCTGGAGCGCATCGTCGCGGCCACCACGGCGCTGCGCACCGAGGACGGCGCCCCCGTGAGCACGTCGCTGACGACCAACGGCATCGGCCTGGCCCGCCGGGCGGACGCGCTCGCGGCCGCGGGCCTGCGCCGCGTCAACGTCTCCCTGGACACCCTGCGCGCCGACCGCTTCGCCGCCATCACCCGCCGCGACCGGCACGCCGACGTCCTCGCGGGGATCGAGGCCGCCGCCCGCGCCGGGCTGGCCCCGGTGAAGGTGAACGCGGTGCTGCTGCGCGGCACCAACGACGACGAGGCCGCCGACCTGCTGCGCTGGGCGCTGACCGGCGGCTACCGGCTGCGCTTCATCGAGCAGATGCCGCTGGACCCGCACGGCACCTGGCGCCGCGAGGACATGGTCACCGCCGAGGAGGTCCTCGCCGCGCTGCGGGCCGAGTTCGAGCTCGTCCCCCGCCCCGGCGCGGCGCGCGGCGCCGCCCCGGCCGAGACCTGGGACGTCACCGGTCCCGGCGGGCTGCGCGGCGACGTGGGCGTCATCGCCTCGGTGACGCGCCCCTTCTGCGGCGACTGCGACCGCACGCGGCTGACGGCCGACGGGCAGGTGCGCACCTGCCTGTTCTCCACCTCCGAGACCGACCTGCGCGACGCGCTGCGCGCCGGGGCCGACGACGCCGCCCTGGCGCGCCGCTGGCGCGCGGCGATGTGGGGCAAGCTGCCCGGCCACGACATCGACGACCCCGGGTTCCTGCACCCCACCCTCACCATCAGGTCGATGGGTTGTTTAGGGTTTCCACACCACCACTACCTCGTGCTCTTCGGCGCCGGCGCGCCCCCGGCCCCCGGCGCGGAGGAGGAGCGCCTCCCCCTGCCCGCCGGGGGCGACCTGGGGGCGCTGCTGGAGGTCCTCGCCGCGCGCGGCCCGCGGCTGGAGCGGGTGCTGGGCGCCTCCACGTTCCTGCTCGACGGCGTGGCCGCGCGCCGCGAGGACCCGCTGCCCGCCGGCGCCGTCGTCGACGTGCTGCCGCCCTTCGCCGGCGGCTGACCCCGCCGGCACCGCGTCCTCAGCCGAAGGGCGCGGGGTCGAACGTGCCGTTGCGGCGGCGGAACTCCTCGGCCGTGTCCGGCCACAGCAGCGTCAGCCGGCCGCTGCGCGCGTCCACGTACCAGCTGGAGCAGCCGCCGCGCAGCCACACCGAGTCCCGCGCCATCCGGTCGATGTCGGCCGTGTACGCGGCCTGCGCGCCGGCGCCGACCTCCAGGACGCCACCGGTGCGCGCGAGGTGGTCCAGCGCCCCGAGCAGGTAGCCGATCTGGCTCTCGATGACGTGCACCGCGGAGTTGTGCCCCAGGCTGGCGTTCGGGCCGTCGAGCACGAACGCGTTGGGGAACCCGTGCACGACCGTCGAGGCGTGCGAGACCATCCCCGCCGACCACGCCTGCTCCAGCGTCCCGGTCCGCCCCACGACGCGCCGGGCGTACGGCTGGCGGGTGGAGGAGAAGCCCGTCGCGAGCACGAGGACGTCCACCTCGTGGCGGGAACCGTCCGCGCCGACCGCCGTGCGGCCCTCCAGCCGCTCCAGCGCCGCGGGGACCAGCGCCACCCCGGGCCGCTGCAGGGCGGGGTAGAACTCGTCCGAGAGCAGCACCCGCTTGCAGCCGACCTCGTAGTCGGGGGTGAGCGCCGCCCGCAGCGCCGGGTCGGCCACCTGCGCGGCGAGGTGGGCCAGCGCGCGCCCGCGCAGCGCGGCCACCGCCGCGGGCACCGCACGGCGCGCCTCGATGCCCTGCTCCATCTGCGCGAACACCTCCGCGCGCTCGGCGGCCGCCCGCCCGGGGTCGGCGGCGAACGCCGCGCGCTCGGCCGGCGAGTAGGCGCGGTCCCCGCGCGGGACCACCCACGGCGCGCTGCGCTGGAACACCGTCAGCGCCGCCGCCCGCTCGGCCAGGCGCGGCACGACCTGCACGGCCGAGGCCCCGGTGCCCACGACCGCGACCCGGCGGCCCGCCGGGTCCACCCCGTGGTCCCAGCGGGCGGTGTGGAAGACCGGGCCGTCGAAGCCCGCCAGACCCGGCAGGTCCGGCAGCCGGGGTTCGGTCAGCCGCCCGGCGGCCAGCACGAGGACCCGCGCGCGCACCGGGCCGGTGCTCGTCACCAGGTGCCAGCGGGACCCCGCCGCGTCCCAGCGCGCCTGCAGCACCTCGGTGCGCAGCCGCAGGTGCGCCGCGACCTCGCGGGCGCACGCGCGCAGGTACTCCTGCACCTCGTGACCCGGGGCGAAGACGTGCGTCCAGCGCGCGGAGGGGGCGAAGGAGAACGAGTACAGCTGCGAGGGGACGTCGCAGGCCACCCCCGGGTAGGTGTTGTCGCGCCAGGTGCCGCCGACGTCGTCGCCGCGCTCGAGCACGACGAACGACTCCCGCCCGCGCCGGGCCAGCCGCAGCGCCGTCCCGATCCCGGCGAACCCCGCGCCGACCACCGCGACGTCCACGTCCAGACCCGCGCCACCCCCCGCGCCACCGCCCGCGTCGTCCCGCGCGGGTGCCGCCCCGCTCACACCGGCAACGGGACGGGGTCGCCGTAGCGGGTGGTGCGCTGGCGCGGCACCCGCCCCAGCCGGGCGGCCAGCGCCTCGACGTCCTCGCGCGACAGCGCGCTGCCGGCCTCCTGACCGGCGGCCGGGTCCAGCGCGCCGTCGAGCAGCAGCCCACCGGCGTCGTCGGCCCCGCCGCGCAGCACCACCTCGCTCAGCTCCAGGCCCAGCTTGGGCCAGGCGGCCTGCACGTGGTCGATGCGCCCGTCCAGCAGCAGCCGCGCCACCGCGTGCACGGCGCGCGTCTCGCGCACCGACGGGCCGCGGCGGGCCCCCGCCGGCAGCGGCTGCGGCAGCGTCCCGGCGGCGGCGGTGAACGGCATGGGGATGAACTCGGTGAACCCGCCGGTGCGCTCGGCGGTGCGCGCCAGCAGGCGCAGGTGCGCGACCTGCTGGGCCGCGGTCTCGACGTGGCCGTAGACCATCGTGGCCGTCGAGGTCAGCCCGACCTCGTGGGCGGTGGTGACCAGCTCCAGCCAGCGCGCGACCGGCAGGTCGGGGCGGCCGCCGTTGAGCGCGGTGCGCACGCCGTCGTCGAGGACCTTCGCCGCGGTGCCGGGCACGGAACCGAGCCCGGCCTCGCGGGCCCGCTGCAGGAACGCGCGGGGGGTGGTGCCCGCCCGCTGCGCGGCGGCGGCCACCTCGGCGGGGCGGAAGGCGTGCACGTGCACGCCGGGCACGGCCTGCGCGACGGTGCGCACCAGGTCCAGGGCGCCGTCGGCGGGGGCACCGGGCGGCAGCGGTCCCTGCAGGCAGACCTCCGTGGCCCCCAGCCGGGCGGCCTCGACGACCAGGGCGCGCACGTGGGCGCGGCTGGCCGGTGTCCCCGCGCCGACCCGGGCGGGGTCGAGGTTGCGGTTGACGACGAAGGTCAGCGCGTCGCCGACGCGCTCGCGGCGGCGGGCGTCGGCGATCGCGGCGAGCTCGTCGAGGTCGTCGCCGTCGGCGGCCAGCAGGGCCTCGGCGTCGTCGTCGCTCAGCTGCTGCGGGTCGGCCGCGGCCACCTGCAGGGCGGCGCGGACGCGGGCGGGGTCGGGCACCGCCCGAGGCTAGCCCTCAGGGGCAGGCGACCCACTCGGAGGTGCCGTCGGTGAAGCGCTGGTGCTTCCAGACCGGCAGCTGCGCCTTCACCTCGTCGACCAGGCGCGCGCACGCGGCGAACGCCTCGCCGCGGTGGGCGGCCGAGACCGCCACCGCGAGGGCGACGTCGCCGATCGCCAGGTGCCCCAGGCGGTGGCTGACCGCCACGGCGTCCACGGCGGCCCCGGCGGTGACCTCGGCGACGACGCGGGCCAGCACGTCGGCCGCCGAGGGGTGCCCGGTGTACTCCAGCTCCCGCACGCCGCGGCCGTGGTCGTGGTCGCGCACCACCCCGGCGAAGGTGACGACGGCACCCGCGGCGGCGTCGTCCACGAGCGCGGCGTGCTCGGCGACGTCGAGCGCGGCGGTGGTCACCGCGGTGCGCACCACGCGGCGGCCGGGTGCGGTGCGCCGGGAGGTGTCGGCAGGGCCGTCGGTGCGTGCGGTGCTCACGCCGACGAGGGTAGGTGCTGCACCGCCCGGCGGCGTGGGGGAGACTCCCCCGGTGACGCACGTGAGCGGCTGGCGGGTCGTCGTCCCCGTCAAGGGCGGGGACGAGGCCAAGTCCCGCCTGGCGCTGCCGGCGCCGGCGCGGCGCGCGCTGGCGACGGCGATGGCGCTGGACTGCCTGGAGGCCGCGCTCGCCACGGCCGGGGTGGACTGCGTCGTCTGCGTCAGCGACGACCCGGTGATCGCGCGGCTGGCCCGCGGGGTGGGTGCGGCGACGGCCGCGGCGGGCCGCCCCGGCCTGGCGGCCGCCGTGGACGCCGGGCTGGCCGTCCTGGCCCCCGGTCCCGCGGCCGTGCTGCTGGGGGACCTGCCGGCGCTGCGCCCCGAGGAGCTGGAGCGGGCGCTGGCCGCCGCCGCGGCCTGCCCCGTCCCGGTGGTGGTGGCCGACGCCGACGGCGGGGGCAGCGTGCTCGTCGCCGACCGCGACGGCCGGCCGCCGCACCGCTTCGGGCCCTCCTCGGCCCGCGCCCACGTCGCGGCCGGGGCGCGGGCGCTGCCCGCCGCCGGGCCGACCCGGCTGCCGAGCCTGCGCCGCGACGTGGACACCCTCGACGCGCTCGCCGAGGCGCTCGCCCTCGGCGTCGGCGCCCGCACCCGCGCCGCGCTGGCCGAGACCGCCGTCGCGCTCCCCTGACCCGGAAGGAACCCGTGCGCACCCCCCTGCCCTCCCCCACCGCCCCGCCCTCGGCCGCCGCCCTGCACGAGGCGCTGGCGGCCGCCGCCGCCGGACCGCTCGACGCGGGCAGCGCCGAGGTGCTGCTGCACGCGCGCGGGCAGGACCTGCGGCGCCTGTGCGCGCTGGCGCGCCCGGTGCGCGACGCCGCCATGGAGCAGGCCGGCCGGGCCGGCACGGTCACCTACTCGCGCAAGGTGTTCGTCCCGGTGACCCGGCTGTGCCGGGACCGCTGCCACTACTGCACCTTCGCCACCGTGCCGGGCCGGCTGCCGGTGCTGTACCTGTCCGAGGAGGACGTCCTGGCCATCGCGCGCGAGGGCGCGGCGATGGGCTGCAAGGAGGCGCTGTTCACCCTGGGCGACGCCCCCGAGGACCGCTGGCCGGCGGCCCGCGCGTGGCTGGCGGCGCGGGGCTTCGGCTCCACGCTGGCCTACGTGCAGCACCTGGCCCGCCGGGTGCTCGACGAGACGGGCCTGCTGCCGCACCTGAACCCGGGCGTGATGACGCTGGAGGCCCTGCTCACCTCGCGGCCGCTGGCCCCGTCGATGGGCATGATGCTGGAGACGACCGCGAGCAGGCTGTGGAGCGAGCCGGGCGGGGTGCACTACGGCTCCCCCGACAAGGACCCGGCGCTGCGGCTGCGGGTGCTGCGCGACGCCGGCCGCGCGCGGGTGCCGTTCACCACGGGGATCCTCGTCGGCATCGGGGAGAGCCCCGCCGAGCGGGTGGAGTCGATCCTGGCCATCCGCGACGTCGCCGCCGAGTTCGACGGCGTCCAGGAGGTCATCGTGCAGAACTTCCGCGCCAAGGACGACACCGCGATGCGCGGCGCCGACGACCTGGAGCACGAGGAGTACCTGGCCACGATCGCCGTCTCCCGGCTGCTGCTGGGGGCGGGGGTCTCCCTGCAGGCGCCGCCGAACCTGTCCGACCCCGGTCAGCGCGAGCAGCTGCTGGACGCCGGCGTCGACGACTGGGGCGGGGTCTCGCCCCTGACGCCCGACCACGTCAACCCCGAGCGGCCGTGGCCGCAGCTGGACGACCTGGCCGCCACGACGGCCGCGGCGGGCTTCCGGCTGGCCGAGCGCCTGACCGCCCACCCCCGCTTCGTGCTCGACGCGCTCGGCGGCGGCGAGCGCTGGATCGACGCCGGGCTGCACGCGGCCGTGGCCGCGCTGGCCGACCCCGCCACCGGGCTGGCTCGGGAGTCCGCCCGGCCGGTCGGGCGGGCCGCCGCGTGAGCGCGCAACCGCCGCCGCCCACCGACGCCGAGGTCCGGATGGCCCGCTTCGCCGCCGAGCAGCTGGCCCCCGACGGGCGCACGGAGGTCCAGGAGTTCCTCAACCGCGACGAGACGCTGTCGCTGGACGTCATGACCTGCCCGCAGGCGCCGTCGGCGGGGTCCACCTCGGTGACGACGCTGTCGCTGCACCGGTACCCCAACCTCGTGGGCACCACGGACGTGCGCGTGGAGCTCGTCACCGTGCTGGAGGACGTCGAGGAGCGCCTGGTGACGGGGCTGCTCGTGGCCTCGGCGTTCGCGGCCGTCGGCGAGCCGTGGCCGCTGAGCCCCGGCACCGTCTTCCCGGGCATCGTCGCCGACCTGCTCGGCGGCAGCGCACCGCACCTGCTGCTGACGGGGGCGGGCACCTTCCCCCGCCTGTCGCGCTACCGGCTGGAGGCGGACGAGCTGCAGGGCGGCACGGACGTGCACTGGCTGCACGGCGTGCCGGTCCACGAGGTGGAGCGGGTGTTCCTGCGCGAGCACGGCCTGGACGCGCTGGAGGACCGGTTCGTGGCCGCCGAGGTCGCCTTCACCGACGTGCACCGGGAGAGCGTGCTCTGAGGCGGACCCGGCCGCGCGACCCCTGCGGCCTGCGCGGTGCCGTCGCCGTCACCCTCGCGGTTCAGGCCGCCACCGGCTCCCGGGCGGGCTCGGGGCCGCCGCGCAGGACGAGGACCGGGACGGCCAGCGCGCACGCGATGAGCAGCCCCCCGCCGCCGACCGGCACGCCGTCGTAGTTGACGTAGGCACCGGCCGGGCCGGTCACGATCAGCCCGAGCATCCCGCCGACGACCACCGGCAGCGCCAGCAGCTGCGGCAGCAGGGCGCCGAGGGCGCCGAGCAGGCCCAGGGCGGTGCCGGCGGCCAGGCGGCGGCGGGTACCGGGGACCGCGCCGTCGGGTGCTGCTCCCAGCAGCAGGGGGGCGACGGCCAGCGCGAGGACGGGACCGGTCAGCCAGGACTGCGGGCGCAGGTGCAGCCAGCCGCCGCCGGGCGCGCAGAGCACCACGAGCGCGGCGGCCGGCAGCGCGAGCGCCAGCACCGCGTCGAGGCGGGTGCGCGCGACGACCAGGGCGGCACCGGCCGCCACCGCCGCCAGCGCGATCGCCGTCGCGGTGGTCGCGGTGACCAGGTCGGCCGGGATCCACGGCCCGTAGCGCTCGGAGGTCGTGCCCTGCAGGCTGAGGACCGGCAGCGTGCCGGCCGCCAGCAGCCCCGAGCCCAGCCCGACCCAGGCGGTGGGCCGCCGCGCGGGCAGCGACCGGTCGGCGGGGCGCCGCGCGGAGGCCAGCTGCGCGGCGAGCACGCCGGCGCAGGCGGCGGCCGCGGCGACGGCCAGCAGCGAACCCGCGGCGAGCAGCACCGAGCCGCCGTCGAAGGAGCGGCCGAGGACGGTGTTGGCGACGGCGAGGGCCAGCGCCGTGCTCGCCCAGCCGCTGAGCGCGCCCCGGCGCCCGCGCACCGCGAGCAGGACCGTGAGCAGGACCCCGGTCCCGCACGTCACCACGAGCAGCGCGACGAGCCGGGCGTCGTGGGCGACGAGCGCGAGCTCGTCCTCGCCGGGCACGGCCGAGGTGTGCCCGGGACCCAGGGCCCGCGCCTCGGCGGCCTGCACCGCGCTCATCGAGGTCACCGCGAACCCCCAGGACAGCGCCCCCAGGACCGCCGCCCCCGCACCCAGCACCGCCGCCGCCCGCCCCCGCGTGGTCACGGCACCAGCGTGCCCGGCGGGTGCCCCCGGCACCAGGGCCGGGCGCTGCCCGCCACCCGCCGTTCACCCGGTGCTCGGGCGGCCGGGGCTCAGGCGGTCAGGCCCAGCCGGTCGGTGAACGCGTTGGCGAACACGCGCTGCGGGTCGTGGCGGGCCACGAGGGCCCGGAAGTCCTCCCAGCGCGGGTACAGCCGCGCCAGGCGGTGCGCGTCGGCGGTGAACAGCTTGCCCCAGTGCGGGCGGGCGGCGGCACCGGCGCCGGCGAGCGCGGCCTCGATCTCGGCCAGCGCCGCGATGACCTCCAGCTGCTCCTGCTTGAAGGTGAAGTGGAAGGCGACGCTGTCGCGCTCGCAGGAACCCGACAGCCACAGGTCGTCGGCGGCGACGGTGCGGATCTCGCACATGTGCAGCAGGTGCGCGATGGAGGGGCCGATCCCGCGCAGCGCGGCCACGCCGGCGACGGCGTGCTCGCGGGGCACGAGGTACTCCGCCTGCAGCTCCACGCCGTTGCTGGGGGCGAAGCTGGCGCGGAAGTGCGGCAACCGCTCGTGCCAGGGTCCCGGCACGCCCAGCTGCTCGGTGGCGTTGCGCACGTCCACCTCCGGCAGCGGGTGCAGCGGCTCGCTCGCGCGGGTGGCGCCGAACAGCTCGTGCGGGGCGTCGGGGCGGTCGGCGGTGCGGGTCTTCAACCACACCTGCCGGGTGTCCTCGCCGACCCAGTCGGTGTAGACGCTGACGCTGTGCGCGGCGGAGGTGATCTCGTCGAAGTGCTCCAGCAGCGCCGCGAAGGACAACCCGGAGTAGACGTCCTGGCGCACCTGGTAGGTCGGCACGACGTCCAGCTCCAGGTGGGTGACGACCCCGAGCAGGCCGAGGGCGACGACGCTGCCGGCGAACTCCTCCTCGCCGCGCTCGACGCGGCGGAGCTCGCCGTCGGCGCCGACGAGCTGCAGGGCCCGCACGGCGGCGGCCAGGTTGCGCGTGCGGTCGCCGGAGCCGTGGGTCCCGGTGGCCACGCCGCCGGCCACGCTGATGTGCGGCAGCGAGGCCATCGCCTCCAGCGCCCACCCGGCGCGGTGCAGGTGCTCGGCGAGCACGCCGTAGCTGGTGGCGGCGCTGACGCGGACGGTGCGGGCGCCGGGGTCCACCTCGACCTCGGTGGGCAGGTGCTGCAGGCCGACGAGGTCGCCCGGGGAGTCGGCCACGTCGTTGAAGCAGTGCCGGGTGCCCAGCGCGCGCAGCCGGGGGCTGGTGGCCACCAGGCGCTGGAGGTCCTCGAGCGTGCCGGGCAGGTGCAGGGTGCCCGCGCTGTAGCGGTAGTTGCGCGCCCAGTTCGCGCCCGGTGCGGTGGTGGGCGGCGTCGTCGAGGTGCTCACCGGCGCACCGTACACACGCCGCGAGGGCGGCCCTCCCGGTGGGAGGACCGCCCTCGCAGTGGTGCTGGGTAGTGCTGGGTGGTGCTGGGCTCAGCGGATCAGAAGTCCATGCCGCCCATGCCGCCGTCGCCACCGGCCGGGGCCGCAGCGGCCTTCTCCGGCTTGTCGGCGATGACGGCCTCGGTGGTGAGGAACAGCGCCGCGATGGAGGCGGCGTTCTGCAGCGCGGAGCGCGTCACCTTGACCGGGTCGTTGATGCCCGCGTCGAGCAGGTCCACGTACTCGCCGGTGGCGGCGTTGAGGCCGTGACCGGTGGGCAGGTTGCGGACCTTCTCCGCCACGACGCCGCCCTCGAGGCCGGCGTTGACGGCGATCTGCTTCAGCGGGGCCTCGACGGCGACCTTGACGATGTTCGCGCCCGTGGCCTCGTCACCGACGAGGTCCAGCTTCTCGAACGCCGCGGTGCCGGCCTGGATGAGGGCCACGCCACCACCGGCGACGATGCCCTCCTCGACGGCGGCCTTCGCGTTGCGGACGGCGTCCTCGATGCGGTGCTTGCGCTCCTTGAGCTCGACCTCGGTGGCCGCGCCCGCCTTGATGACGGCCACGCCGCCGGCGAGCTTGGCGAGGCGCTCCTGCAGCTTCTCGCGGTCGTAGTCGGAGTCGCTGCGCTCGATCTCGGCGCGGATCTGGGACACGCGGCCGGCGATGGCGTCGGCGTCGCCGGCACCCTCGACGATCGTGGTCTCGTCCTTGGTGACGACGACCTTGCGGGCGCGGCCCAGCAGGTCGAGGTCGGCGGTGTCGAGCTTGAGCCCGACCTCCTCGGAGATGACCTGGCCACCGGTGAGGATGGCGATGTCGCCGAGCATGGCCTTGCGGCGGTCGCCGAAGCCCGGGGCCTTGACGGCGACGGACTTGAAGGTGCCGCGGATCTTGTTGACGACCAGGGTCGCGAGGGCCTCGCCCTCGACGTCCTCGGCGACGATGACGAGCGGCTTGCCCGACTGCATGACCTTCTCCAGCAGCGGGAGCAGGTCCTTCACCGTGGAGATCTTGGAGTTGAGGATGAGGATGTAGGGGTCCTCGAGCTCGGTCTCCTGACGCTCCGCGTCGGTGACGAAGTAGGGCGAGATGTAGCCCTTGTCGAAGCGCATGCCCTCGGTGAGCTCGAGCTCGAGGCCGAAGGTGTTGCTCTCCTCGACGGTGATGACGCCTTCCTTGCCGACCTTGTCGAGCGCCTCGGCGATGAGCTCGCCGATGGAGGCGTCACCGGCGGAGATCCCGGCGGTGGCCGCGATCTGCTCCTTGGTGGTGACCTCCTTGGCGGCGCCGAGCAGCTGCTCGGTCACGGCCTCGACGGCCTTCTCGATGCCGCGCTTGAGGCCCATCGGGTTCGCACCCGCGGCCACGTTGCGCAGACCCTCGCGCACGAGCGCCTGGGCGAGGACGGTCGCGGTCGTGGTGCCGTCACCGGCCACGTCGTCGGTCTTCTTCGCGACTTCCTTGACGAGCTCGGCCCCGATCTTCTCGTACGGGTCCTCGAGCTCGATCTCCTTGGCGATGCTCACACCGTCGTTGGTGATGGTGGGCGCGCCCCACTTCTTCTCCAGGACGACGTTGCGGCCCTTGGGGCCGAGCGTCACCTTGACAGCGTCGGCGAGCTGGTTCATCCCGCGCTCGAGGCCGCGGCGAGCCTCTTCGTCGAAGGCGATGATCTTGCTCATGCCTGGTGTTCCTCCCAGAAGACGGGCGGTGGACGGCCGGCCGGGTGCCCGCGACGGACGGACGGTGGCGCCGGGGTCACGTCCCCCTGCCCCACCGGCCTCACCGGGTCGGCCGGGAGCTTTCGCTCCCGGGTCGAGGTGCTGCTGGTGCTGTCACTCCCGACTCGAGAGTGCCAACGCCAATGTTGGCACTCCCACCCCCCGAGTGCAAACCCCCCGCCGCCGCGGGGAGCGCGCCCGGACGGGCGGGGCCGGTGCTCCACCCGGGTGGCACCCGGTCCCGTTGAACCCTCCACCAGTGCATCCTGGCAACGGACGGCGATCGACCCTGCACACCAAGTCACGAGGAGCCCACGTGGAGACCCTGCCCCTGCGCATCCAGGCCCTGCGGACGCGGCGCACCGACGAGCTGTCCGGCGACTACGTGCTCGACCCGACCCACAGCCGCATCGGCTTCGTCACCCGGCACGCGATGGTCACCCGCGTGCGCGGGCAGTTCAACGACTTCACCGGCCGCGCGCACCTGGACTTCGCCGACCCGACCGCCTCCTGGGTGGAGCTGAGCATCGAGGTCGCCAGCATCGACACCCGCGACCCGGGCCGGGACGCGCACCTGCGCACCAACGACTTCTTCGACGCCCCGCGGTACCCGCGGATCACGTTCTCCTCGCGCAGCGTGCAGGAGGTGGGCGCGCGCACCTACCGCGTCGGCGGCGACCTCACCATCAAGGGCACGACGCGCGCCGTGGCGGTGGACTTCGAGCACACCGGCGCGGCCAGGGACCCCTTCGGCACCACCCGCGTCGGCTTCGAGGGGGCGACGACGATCAAGCGCACCGACTACGGGGTGGTGTGGAACGCGGCCCTGGAGACGGGCGGCGTGCTGGTCTCCGAGACGGTGCCGCTGGAGTTCGAGATCTCGGCCACGCCGGCCCCGCGGGACTGACCCGCGGGAGCGGCGGCCGGCGGCTCAGACGGCGCGGACGCTCTCGGCCTGGGGGCCCTTCTGGCCCTGCCCGACCTCGAACTCGACCCGCTGGCCCTCCTCGAGGGAGCGGTAGCCGTCCGCGACGATCGCGGAGTAGTGGACGAACACGTCGGCACCACCGTCGTCGACGGTGATGAAGCCGTAGCCCTTCTCGGAGTTGAACCACTTCACGGTGCCCTGGGCCATTGCTCTCTCCTGGTGCTGCAGCGAGCGGAAGACGCCCCCGGCCCTCGCCGGACGCGGGTCTCACGCTGCCCGCGGCGGTGAGGCCGTGGGCGACGCCCGACGTGCGCTCCCCGAGAGGACGTGCTCATCGAACTGATCGACCGCTGCTCAGGTTAGTGCGGGGAGGGGCTGGTGGGACAAGGTTCGACGATCCTCGTCTTCACGGACCGGTCACGGAGCTCACACGCCCCCGACGACGCCCAGCAGCGGACCGGCCACCCGGCGCACCGCGAGGACCAGCCCGGTGAGCACCGCGGCCGCCACCAGCAGCCAGGCCAGCACCACCAGCAGCACCCCCTCCGGCCCCCGGCGGGTGCGGTGGGCGCCGCGGCGGACGGCCAGCTGGCGGGGTGCGGCGCGACGGCTCAGGGCTGCACGCCCAGGCGCCGGGCCGAGCGGGCGCGCTGGCGGCTGGAGCGCATGCGGCGCAGCCGCTTGACGAGCATCGGGTCGTGGGCGAGCGCGGCCGGGGTGTCGATGAGGGCGTTGAGCAGCTGGTAGTAGCGCGTGGGCGAGAGGTCGAACAGCTCGCGGACCGCCTGCTCCTTGGCGCCGGCGTACTTCCACCACTGCCGCTCGAAGGCGAGGATCTCCGCGTCGCGGCGGCCGAGGCCACCGGCCTGCGCCTCCTGGTCGTGCTCCTGCCCCGTGCGCGCCGATGCCTGCGACCGCTCCACGTCCAACCCCTTCCACCGCCCACCGTGCTGGTGACCGCGGCGAGTCTAGGTACGGACGACACCGGTGTCATTCACCGTCGCGGGCGCGTCCGCGACCGCCGGGCCGGGCCCGCGCGCCCCCGGTAGCGTCGCACCGTGCCCGACACGAGCGCCTCCCCGCCGAGCTCCCCGCCGAGCTTCCCGGCGACGCCCTCCGACCCCGCCGGCCTCGGCCTGGACGAGCTCGACCCCGGCTGGGCGCGCGCGCTGGCGGGCGTGCGCCCGCAGCTGGAGCAGCTGTCGGCGCGGCTGGCGGCCGAGCCCGGCCCCTGGCTGCCCGCCCCCGGGCACGTGCTGCGCGCCTTCCGCCAGCCCTTCGAGCAGGTGCGCGTGCTGCTCGTGGGGCAGGACCCCTACCCCACGCCCGGCCACCCGATCGGGCTCAGCTTCGCCGTCGAGCCGCACGTGCGGCCGCTGCCGCGCAGCCTGGTCAACGTCTACAAGGAGCTGCGCGCCGACACGGGCGTGCTCCCGCCCGCGCACGGGGACCTGTCCGCGTGGAGCCGGGCGGGGGTGCTGCTGCTCAACCGGGTCCTCACCGTGCGCCCGGGAGCGCCCGGCTCGCACCGGCGCACCGGCTGGGAGGCCGTCACCGACGCCGCCGTGCGCGCGCTGGCCGGGCGCGGCGGGCCGCTGGTGGCGCTGCTGTGGGGCAGGGACGCGCAGACGGTGGCCCCGCTGCTCGGCGACGTGCCCGTCGTGGCGGGGGTGCACCCCAGCCCGCTGTCGGCCTCGCGCGGCTTCTTCGGCTCCCGCCCCTTCAGCCGCGTCGACGAGCTGCTGCGCGCGGCCGGCGGCGAGGGGGTCGACTGGCGCCTGGAGTGAGCCGCGGCCGAGCCGGGGAGGTGGCCGGGGGAAGCCGGGGCCCGGCGGCGCGGGCGGGTGCGGCACGATGCCGCGCATGACTGCGACGCTGCACAGCACCGCCTTCGGCCGCACCCGCCGCGGGGAGCCCGTCGAGCGCTGGGAGCTGCGGCTGCCCTCGGGGGCGAGCGCCGCGGTGCTCACGCGCGGCGCGGCGCTGCAGCAGGTGCGCGTGCCCGACGCCGACGGCCGGCTGGGCGACGTCGTCGTCGGCCTGGGCGACGTGGCCGCCTACGAGGCCGCCGAGGGCTACCCGGGCGCCGTCGTCGGCCGGGTGGCCAACCGCATCGCCGGCGGGCGCTTCAGCCTCGACGGCACCGAGCACGCGGTGCCCCGCAACGACGGCCCGAACGCCCTGCACGGCGGCGCCGAGGGCTTCGACCAGCGCGTCTGGAGCGCCGAGGAGGTCCCCGGCCCGGACGGGCCCGCGCTGCGGCTGTCGCTGCTCAGCCCCGACGGCGACATGGGCTTCCCCGGCGAGCTGCGCGCCTCGGTGACCTACGCGCTCTCGGAGGCCGACGGCCGCGTCGCGCTGCGCCTGGACTACCGGGCGAGCACGAGCGCGCCGACGCCGGTGAACCTCACCAACCACGCGTACGTCAACCTCGACGGCGGCGGCACCGTCGAGGACCACCTCGTGCAGGTGCGCGCCTCGCGCTACCTGCCCGTCGACGCCGACCTCGTGCCCACCGGCGAGCTGGCCCCGGTGGCGGGCACGCCGTTCGACTTCGCCACCCCCACCCGCCTGGGCGAGCGGCTGCGCGAGGGCCACGAGCAGCTGCGGCTGGCCGGCGGCTACGACCACTGCCTCGTGCTCGACGAGCCCGGTGCGCTGCGCCGGGTGGTGACCGCGACGGCCCCGCGCAGCGGGCGCCGGCTGGAGGTGGAGACCGACCTGCCGGGGCTGCAGCTGTACTCCGGCAACTTCCTCGACGGCTCCTGGCGCACCCCCGAGGGCCGTCAGGTGCGCCAGGGCGACGCGGTGTGCCTGGAGACCCAGCTGCTGCCGGACGCGGTGAACCAGGTCGCGCGCTCGACGGAGTTCGCCGCCCTCGGCTCCTCGGTGCTGCGTCCCGGCGAGGAGTTCGCCTCGACGACCGTCCTCACCTTCTCCGCGGCCTGAGCCCGCCCCGCCCGCACCGGGCGGGGCGCCCCGGGAGGCGGCGAGCCTCAGAAGGCGGCGAGCAGGTCCGCGACCGCGGACCGCTCGTCGTCGGCCAGGGCCAGCAGCAGCAGGCGCAGCGGTTCCAGGTCCGCCAGGGGCACGAACGCCAGGTCGGCGGACCGGTGGGCGGCCGCCACGGCCTCGGAGGTGATGGCCATCGCCCGCCCGGAGGCGACGACGGCCAGCATCTCCTCCACCGTCTGCGCCGGCGGGCCGACCACCACCGGCAGCGCACCGGAGGGGCGGGGCTGCACCAGCCAGGCCTCCCGGTCGCTGCCCGCGTCGAGGATCGGCTCGTCGTCGAGCTCGCCGATGCCGATGCTCGCGCGCCCGGCGAGCGGGTGGTGCGCGGCGAACACCGCCACCCGCGGCGCGTCGGCGACCTCGGCGACCCGCAGCCGCGGGTCGAGCTCCTCCCCGCGCGCCGCGTGGCGGAAGACGACGTCCACGGTGCCGTCGCCGAGGCTGGCCAGCTCGCGCCCCCACGGCACGTGCCGCAGCACGACGTCGAGGTCCGGGGAGTCCTGCGAGGCCTGCACCAGGCGGGTGGAGACCCACCGCGGGGTGGAGGTGCCGATCCCGACGGTCACCCGCTGGCGCCCGACCTCGGTGGCCAGCCGGCGCGCGCGCACCAGCGCCCGGTCCAGCTGCTCGACCACGCGGGCGGCGTCCGCGGCCAGGGACTGCCCCGCCGGGGTCAGCGCGGGCCCCTCGCGGGCCACCCCGCGCGCGTCGCGCACGACCAGGCGCCCGCCCACGAGCTGCTCCAGGCGCGCGATGGCCTGGCTCAGCGCGGGCTGGGAGACCTGCAGGGAGACGGCGGCCGCCGTGAAGCCGCGCTCGCGCGCGACGGCCAGCAGGTACCGCAGGGAGCGCACGTCCAGCTCGCCGCCGGCACGCCCCGCCGAACGCTCATCCACGTCCCGGATGGTCGCAGAACAGGTCCTTCTGCGACACGGGGGGCGATCTTCACTACGTTGCCGGACGTGCGTCCACTGCTCGAGCTGCCCAAGGTGCACGTGCACGCGCACCTCGACGGGTCCTACCCCCGCGAGGCCGTGCTGGACCTCGCCCGCCGCCGGGGCGTCGACGTCGACCTGCCCGTGCGCGGCGGTCCGGCCGCCCGCGGCGAGGGCTGGGGCGACGTGTGGGAGTTCTTCGAGGCCTACGGCCGGGTGCCGGCGCTCGTGGGCTCCCTCGACGACCTCGCCGGGCTGTGCCGCGCGCTCGTCGAGCAGGAGGCCGCCGAGGGCGTCGTCTACTTCGAGCCGGCGGTGGAGCCGCAGCTGTACGCCCCCCGGCTGGGCGGCCTGCGGGAGGTCACGCGCGTCGTGCTCGAGGCCCTGGGCGCGGCGGGCGGCGAGTTCGGCGTCGAGGTGGGGGCGCTGCTGACGGTCAACACCGACACCGACGAGCCGATCGCCGCCGAGCTGGCCGCGATCGCCGCCGAGCACGCCGGGCGCGGGGTCACCGCGTTCGGCACCGCGGGCTTCGAGGAGCCCTCCGGCCTGCACCGCTTCGCCGCCGCGGCGGCCACGGCCCGCGCGGCGGGGCTGCCGGTGGTGGCGCACGCGGGCCAGACCGGCGGCTGGGAGTGCGTCGCCGAGGCGCTCGACGTGCTGGGCGCCACCCGCATCTCGCACGGGGTGCGCTCGGTGGAGGACGCCGGCTTCGTGCGGCGCCTGGCCGAGGAGGGCGTCGTCTGCGACGTCGCCCCCGTCTCCAACGTGGCCCTGGGCATCGTGCCCGACCTCGCCGCGCACCCCGCGCCGCTGCTGCACGCCGCCGGCGTGGGCGTCACCCTCAACGCCGACGACCAGCTGTGGTTCGGGCAGGGGGTCAGCGCGCAGTACGCGATCGCCCGGGAGGTGTGGGGCCTGCCGGACACCGAGCTGGCCGCCCTGGCCGGGCACGGGCTGCGCGTGGAGGGCATGAGCGCGGCCACCCGCCGGCGGCTGGGGGCGGGGCTGGCGAGCTGGCTGGAGCGCCCGCGGTGAGCACCGGGGCGGGCTGGGGGGCGGGCTCGGGGGCGCGGCGGCCGGTGCTGCTGAGCGCCTTCGAGATCAACGCGCCGAACCTCACCAGCCAGGGGCTGTGGGCGCACCCGCAGCAGCGGTCGGTGCGCTACACCGACCTCGCGCACTGGCTGGAGCTGGCCCGGCTGCTGGAGGAGGGGGGCTTCGACCTGCTCTTCCTGGCCGACTCCCCCGGCTACCCCGTGCTGGGGGGCGCCACCCCCGACGTGGTGTTCGAGCAGGCCGTGGAGATGCCGACGAACGACCCGCTGCTGCTGGTGCCGGCGATGGCGGCCGTCACCCGCCGGCTGGGCTTCGCGGTGACCGCCTCCACGACCTTCGAGGCGCCCTACCCGAACGCGCGCCGCTTCGCCACGCTGGACCACCTCACCCGCGGGCGCATCGGCTGGAACGTGGTGACGACCTCCTCGCCGGTGGTCGCCGCGCTGCACGGGACCCCGCCGCTGCCCGCGCACGACGAGCGCTACGCGGTCGCCGACGAGCACCTGCGGCTGAGCTACGCGCTGCTGGAGGGCGGCTGGGAGGACGGCGCGGTCCTGGCCGACGAGGCCACCCGCCGCTACGCCGACCCCGCGCGCGTGCACGAGGTGCACCACGAGGGCCGCCGCTTCTCCTGCCACGGCTACTTCAAGGTCGAGCCCTCCCCGCAGCGCACGCCGGTGCTCTTCCAGGCCGGCGCCAGCGAGCGCGGCCGCGAGTTCGCCGCCACCCACGCCGAGGTGGTCTTCCTGCAGGGCCGCGACGCGGCGAGCCTGCGCGAGCAGGTGCGGGACCTGCACGCGCGGGCGGCCCGGCACGGGCGCGCCCCGGGCTCGCTGCGGACGCTGGTGGGGCTGTCGGTGGTGCTGGGCCGCGACCGCGAGCACGCGCGGGCACGGCTGGAGGAGTACCTGTCGTGGGTCGTCCCGGACGCCGCCCGCGCCTACTTCGCCTCGATGACCGGGGTCGACCTGGCGGCGCTGCCGGCCGAGGCCTCCTTCGACACCGTGCGCACCGAGGGCGGGCGCACCCAGGTGGAGCGCTACCGCGGGCAGGCGGTGGCCACCGCGCGCGCGGACTTCCTGCGCCACGGCATGCGCGAGTTCGTCCTGACCGGCACCGCCGAGCAGGTCGTGGACGAGATGGCGCAGCTGCTGGAGCAGACCGGCGTCGACGGGTTCAACTACACCCCGTTCGTCGTGCCCGGCTCCTACGAGGAGTTCTGCGAGCACGTCGTCCCCGAGCTGCGCCGCCGCGGCCTGCGCCCGCCCGCGGACGCGGCTGCGGCGGGTCGCACGCTGCGCGAGGTCCTGTTCGGCGAGGGTCGTGCGAAGCTGCCGGACGACCACCCCGCGGCCCGGCACCGCCACTCCGCCCGGGACCGCTGAGCCCCGCACGGCCACGACAGCGAGGAGCCCCGATGAGCCAGGTACCGCCCGCGCCGCAGACCCGCGTCGGCGGCGTCGACGTGGAGCTCAACGGCATCAACTCCGTCGCGGCCGGGGAGCGCCACGGCAGGCCGCGCGACCTGTTCTGGCCCTGG
The DNA here is from genome assembly GCF_050871885.1 of Kineococcus aridisoli. Classification (NCBI taxonomy): domain Bacteria; kingdom Bacillati; phylum Actinomycetota; class Actinomycetes; order Kineosporiales; family Kineosporiaceae; genus Kineococcus; species Kineococcus aridisoli. Next base: position 33,826 of record NZ_JBJLSF010000041.1, read on the forward strand.
TTCGCCGCGAACGTCTCGGTGCTCGCCGTCAGCTACGGCTCGTTCGTGCTGGGGTTCGGCATCTCCTTCTGGCAGGCCACCGCCGTCTCGGTGGCCGGCGTCGTGCTGTCCTACCTGGTCGTCGGGCTCGTCGCCACCGCCGGCAAGCGGGGGTCCGCGCCGACGATGACGCTCTCGCGCGCGGCGTTCGGGGTGAACGGCAACCGGCTGCCGTCGCTGGTGTCGTGGCTGCTGACGCTGGGCTGGGAGACCTCGCTGGCCGCGGTCGCGGTGCTGGCGACCGCGACCGTCCTGGACCGCCTCGGCGCGGGCGGCGGGACGGGCACCAAGCTCGTCGCGCTCGTCGTCGTGGTGGTGCTCATCGTGCTGGGCGGCACGCTGGGCTTCAGGGTCATCATGCGCATGCAGCGCTGGATCACCGTCGTCACCGCGGTCCTCACGGTGCTCTACATCGCCTTCGCCGCCGGCTCGATCGACCTGGCCGCGGTGCGCGCGGTGCCGGCCGGTGACGCGGCCGCGGTCGTGGGCGCGCTCGTGCTGGTGATGACGGGGTTCGGGCTGGGCTGGGCCAACGCGGCGGCCGACTACTCCCGCTACCTGCCGCGGGAGGCCTCCAGCGGCGGGGTCGTCCTGTGGACGACGCTGGGCTGCTCGCTGGGACCGGCCGTCCTGCTCGTCTTCGGCGCGCTGATCGCGGGCTCCTCGCAGGACCTCAGCGGGCGGATCGCCGCCGACCCGGTGGGGGCGCTCACCGACATCCTGCCGACGTGGTTCCTCGTCCCCTTCGTCGTCGTCGCCGTCCTCGGCCTGGTCGGCGGCGCAGTCATGGACATCTACTCCTCGGGGCTGGCGCTGCTCAACGTCGGGCTGCGGGTGCCGCGCCCGGTGGCCGTCCTCGTCGACGGCGCCCTCATGGTCGCCGGCGCCGTCTACATCGCCTTCTTCTCCGCGGACTTCCTCACCCCGTTCCAGGGGTTCCTCATCACCCTGGGCGTGCCGATCGCGGCCTGGGCCGGGATCTTCCTGGCCGACCTGTCGCTGCGCAGGGGCGACTACGCCGAGCAGGAGCTGCTCGACCCGCGCGGGCGCTACGGCTCGGTGCGGCTGCTGCCGGTCGCGACCATGGTCGTGGCGACGGCGATCGGCTGGGGCCTGGTGTCGAACTCCGGCGCCGACTGGCTGACCTGGCAGGGCTACCTGCTCGAGCCGCTGGGCCTGGCGAGCTGGGTCGCGCCGGCCGGCGGGGAGGCGGGCTACTGGGACGGCAACTGGGCCTACGCAAGCCTCGGCGTCGTCGTGGCCTTCGCCCTCGGCTTCCTCGCCGTCCTGCTGGGCGGGCGCGGGGCGGTCGCGCGGCAGGAGGGCCGCTGACGCCCCGCGCCCGGGCGGCTCAGGCGCGCTGGACGGTGACCTTCGGCGGGGTCTGCAGCGTCTGGGCGATGACGCAGTAGCGCTCGGCGAGGGAGATCATCTTCGCCTCCGTCGCCTCGTCGGCGTCGGAGCTGAAGTCGAAGACGATCGTGACGTCGGTGATGCCGACGGGCACCTCGCGCGCCACGCCGAGGGTGCCGCGGGCGTCCCAGTGGGCGTCCACGGTCACCGAGGCGTTGCGCAGCTCCACGCCCATCGCCGTGGCCACGCTGCGCAGCGTCACCCCGGCGCAGGCCGCGACGGCCTCGCAGAGCATGTCCGCCGAGCACGCCTCGGTGCCGTCGCCACCGGCGGCCGGGTGCAGCCCGGCGCGGGTGGTGCCGGCGAAGCCGTCGACGGAGACGCCGATCGACTGCCCGTCGAGCACGGCCACGGCGCGGGCCGGGACCAGCGCGCGCGCCGGGTCCTCGCGGTAGGCGTCCTTCAACGGCTTCTGCAGCGCCCTGAGCTCGGTCGAATCCACCGGGCGAGCTTAGGCCCCCGCGCGCCGCACCCCGCAACCTCCGCCAGACTCCCGGCGTGAAGTGGACCACCGCCGTGCGCACGCTGGAGGAGGTCGCGCAGCGCTGCGCGCACGTGAGCGCGCAGCCCGCCGCGATCGTGCCGCTGCGGGTGGTGGAGGCCTGGGTGCACGGCGCGCTGCTGGGCCCGCGCGCCGAGGAGGTGCCCGACGACGGCGGGGTGGCGGTGGCCCTGGTGGCCGACGTGCCCGCCGCCGCGTGCGCGTGGGGCAGCCGGCCCCCCGGCACCGGCCAGTGGCTGGCCGCCTCGGGGCTGGCGCGCAGGCCCGTGAGCCTGGTCCTGCGCCCGGCCGGCGTCCCCGTCGCCAACCACGCCGTGCGGCGGCCGGTGCGCTTCTGGTCGGCCGCGGAGGGGGTCGACGCCGCCGTGCTGGCGGCCGTGCGCGAGGGGGAGGGCGAGCGGCTGCGCCCGCCCGAGCCCGCCCCGGCCGAGCTCGCCGCCCGGCTGGAGGCCGAGCTGGAGCTCGCGCTGGCGCAGCTGCGGCGCACCGGCGCCGACTACGCCGCCCACCGGTGGGACCCGGGGTCGCCGCTGGCGCGCGCCGACGCCCTGTCGGAGGCCGCGCTGGGCTACCTGGAGCTGCTGGACGCCCGGGGTAGGTTGGCGCCGTGAGCGACGCCGACGGCCCCGAGCGCCTCCCCGAGCGGCTGGCGTACCGGCTGCTGACCGGCCCGGACGACCGCTCCTTCTGCGAGAAGGTCTCCAGGGCCCTGGCCGAGGGCTACGTGCTGCACGGCAGCCCGGCGCTGACCAGCGTGGACGGCGCGGTCGTGGCCGCCCAGGCCGTCGTCCTGCCCGCCGCCGCGGCGCGCGCGCTCTGAGCGTGGGCGCGGGCACCGTCGTGCTGCTGCCGCCGCAGCAGGGCGTCGACGCCGACCTCACGCTGCTCGCCGCCAGGCTGCGGGCGGCCGGTCACCGGGTCCTCGTCGTGGACGCCGCGCCCGGCACCGGGCAGGTCGCGCGCCAGCGGCAGGCGCTGCGCGCGCTGGCCGCGCTGCCGGGCGGCCCCGTCCTCGTCGGCCTCGGCGTCGGCGGGCAGGTCGGGCAGTTCCTCGCCGTCCACCGCGCGGTCGCCGGCCTGGTCGGCGACGTGGTGGACCCCGCCGAGCTCGGGCTGCCGGCGCCGCCGGAGGGCGTGCCGGTGCGGTCCCTGCCGCCGGCCGGGCGCGCCGAGCGCACCGCGGCGGTGCTGGACTTCTGCGCCGCGCACGCGGTTTGACAGGGCCGCGCCCGCTGCTTCAAGCTTCTCCCAGGTCATGAGTGACAGCGACAAGCCCTGGCTCGCTGTCCGGCAACCCTCCCCCGTGGCGGGGTGCCCCAGGTGACGACCCGGCCGGACGGATGGCGTCCGGCAAGTGCGGACCACGAGGAGCTGACCGTGCACGGCGAGCGCTGAACCCCTCGCCCCGTCGCGTCCAGCCACCGGTGACCGCCAGGCCACCCCGGCGCAGTCGTGCTGCGCCGTCGAACACCCGGAGAACGCCTTGTCCAGCCCCGCTCCCGCCCTGCCCGACAAGCCGAAGCGTCGCGGTCCCCTCGTCGCCGCCGTCGCGGCCGCCGTCGTCGTGCTGATCGCCGTGGTGGCGATCGTCCTGGCCACCCGCGGCGACGACACCACGACCACCGCCGCCGCGGACGGCGGCAGCGGCGAGACCGTCAAGATCGGAGTCGCGGACAAGTCGCTGGACTACTGGAAGACCTACGTCGACCTCGCGCAGTCGCAGCTCGGCGTGACCGTCGAGCTGGTCAACTTCTCCGACTACAGCCTGCCGAACCCGGCGCTGGCCCAGGGCGAGGTCGACCTGAACCAGTTCCAGCACATCCAGTACCTGGCGAACTACAACGTCACCGCCGGCGACGACATCCAGCCCATCGGCGCGACCGCGATCTACCCGCTGCCGCTGTACTCCACGACCGTCGACGACCCGGCCGCGCTGCCGCAGGGCGCCAAGGTCGCCATCCCCAACGACGCCATCAACGAGGCCCGCGGCCTGCTGGTGCTGCAGTCCGCCGGCCTGCTGACCCTCGCCGGCGGCGGCAACGCCTTCTCCTCGGTCGAGGACATCGAGAGCTCCAAGGTCGAGGTGACCCCGATCGACGCCTCGCAGACCGCGAACGCGCTGCAGAGCGGTTCGGTGGCCGCGGCCATCGTCAACGTGAACTACGCCACCAGCGCCGGGCTGCCCGAGGACGACGTCATCGCCCAGGACGACCCCTCCCAGGCCTCCGCCGCGCCGTACGTCAACATCTTCGCCGCCCGCAAGGAGGACGCGGACGACGAGACGTACCTGGAGCTCGCGCAGCTGTTCCAGGACCCCGCGGTCCAGGAGGTCTTCACGCAGGCCTACCCCAACGCCGTCGTGGAGAACCCCTCGGCCACGGACCTGCAGGCGGACCTGGCCGAGGTCGAGGACGACGCCCGGGCGGCTTCGGGCAAGTGAGCACGCTCGTCTCGCTGGAGAACGTCTCCAAGCGCTACGACCGCCGCGACGGCACGTCCGTCGCGGCGGTCGACGACGTCAGCCTGGAGGTCCGCGAGGGCGAGGTGCTGGCCGTCATCGGGTACTCCGGTGCCGGCAAGTCGACGCTCGTGCGGCTGGTCAACGCCCTGGAGCGGCCGACCTCCGGGACCGTCCGCGTCGGCGGGCAGGACCTGACGGCCCTGTCCGAGCGCGAGCTGCGCCGGGCGCGCTCCAGGATCGGCATGATCTTCCAGCAGTTCAACCTGTTCCGCTCGCGCACCGTCGCCGGCAACGTCGCCTACCCGCTGCGGGTGGCGGGGATGGCCAAGGCGGAGCGCGACGCTCGGACGGCGGAGCTGCTGGACTTCGTCGGCCTGCTCGACCGCGCGCACGCCCACCCCGAGCAGCTGTCCGGCGGGCAGAAGCAGCGCGTCGGCATCGCCCGCGCGCTGGCGACCAACCCCCCGCTGCTGCTGGCGGACGAGGCGACGAGCGCGCTGGACCCGGACACCACCGCCGAGGTGCTCTCGCTGCTGCGCCGGGTGAACACCGAGCTCGGCGTGACCATCGTCGTCATCACCCACGAGATGGACGCGGTGCGGCTGGTCGCCGACCGGGTCGCGGTCATGGAGGCCGGCCGGGTCGTCGAGGTCGGCGACGTCTACGACGTCTTTTCCGACCCGAAGACGCCTGCGGCGCAGCGCTTCGTGCGCAGCGCCACCCACGACCGGCCGTCGGCGGACACGCTGGCGCGGTTGCGCGCCCACCACCCCGGGCGGCTGGTGAGCGTGCGCATCACCGACGAGCCGAAGATCCAGCAGGTCGTCGACGCGGCGTTCCGGGACACCGGCACGAGCGCGGAACTCGTCTACGGCGGTGTCTCGGAGATCCGCGAGCGGCGGACCGGTTCGCTCACCTACGAGCTCAGCGGCACCGCGGTGGACACGGCGCTGGCCGCGCTGCGCAGCGCCGGCGTGCACGCCGAGGAGGAGGTCTGAGATGGGCGGCGACGGTTTCTTCGACGGCTTCCTCGGCACGACCGACGTCTTCCTGACGGCGATCTGGCAGACGCTGTTCATGGCGCTGGTCTCGATCGTCGCGGCGGGCCTGATCGGCCTCGCGCTCGGGATCGCGCTGTACGCGACGCGGCCCGGCAACCTCTTCGGCAACCGCCTGGTGTTCGGGGTGCTGGGGTTCGTGGTGAACCTCGTGCGCCCGATCCCCTTCATCATCTTCCTGGCCGCGATCGGGCCGCTGCAGCGGGCCGTCGTCGGGTCGACGATCGGCACGAACGCGGTGACGTTCGCGATCTCGCTGGCGGCCGCGTTCGCCGTCTCGCGCATCGTCGAGCAGAGCCTGGTGGGCGTCGACCCGGGCGTGGTGGAGGCGGCCCGCGCGGTGGGCGCCTCGCGCACGGCGATCCTCTTCACGGTCGTGGTGCCCGAGGGGCTCGGACCGCTGGTGCTCGGGTACACGTTCATCTTCGTGGGGATCGTCGACATGTCCGCCCAGGCCGGCCTCGTCGGCGGCGGCGGGCTGGGCGACTACGCCATCACCTACGGCTCCCAGCGCTACGACTGGGGCATCGTCTACGTCAGCGTGGCCGCGATCGTGGTGATCGTGCAGGTGGGCCAGCTCATCGGCAACCGCATCGCCCGCGGCGTCCTGCGCCGCTGACCCCGGGGTCCCGCCCCCCCTCAGGGCGTGATCTTCCACGGTGCACCGTGGAAGATC
>NZ_JBJLSF010000042.1:0-38306 GCF_050871885.1 Kineococcus aridisoli
CGGGGTGCCGGCACCCCGGCACCCCGGCAGCTTGCCTGCGCTTACACGGGCGTGTCGTTTCGGCGTCCACGGATCCACCAGGCCAGCAGGTAGAAGCCGGCCATGCCGAGGAGCAGGGCCAGCAGGGACCATCGCCACCAGGTGCCCCGCTCGGTGGAGATGAGGCTGGACAGTTGCAGCGACCCCATGAGCGTCCACAACAGCCCCAGCAGCAGCGACTGCCCGCGGGTGCGGGTGATGCTCCACCAGGGCTTCTTCTGACGTCTTATCTGATGATTCTGCGTGATGGGCGACGACGAGTGCACGACTGTCACAGACACCTGCCACGGGGGTCTGTCACAGACGGGTACCTGCCACGGGTGCTCACCTGCGCGGCGGAGGGCGGTGTGAGCGGTCATCTTCGATGCGTACCATCGCAGGCCCGGTCGTGGCTTCATCAGCACCTCGGCGACCTCAGTCCCTTCAATGCCTGCACCGGCCAATGCCCGCACCGGTGGTTGCTGACGTCCCAGTGCGTCCCCCGCGATGGTGCGCTCAGCGCTGAGCACACCATCGACCGCAGCCGCACGCGGGCTGCCAGGAGCTCGGGGCTGGGTGGCGGGTGGAGCACTGGGTGGCGGGTGGAGCACTGGGTGGCGGGTGGAGCACCGAGTGGCGGGTGGAGCACCGAGTGGCGGGTGCAGCACCGGGTGGAGTGTCAAGAGGAGCGGCGGGTGTGCAGGTGGCGCGCGGCGGTTCCGCCGGCCGCGACCATGAGGGCGAGCAGCAGCGGGGGCAGGACCAGCCCGGGGGTGAGCAGGACCGCGCTGAAGACCTGCGCCCCGTACTCGGCCAGCTCGCCGGGGTGCGGCAGCAGCAGCCGGAAACCGGCCGCGGAGGTGACGGCGGTGAGGGCGGCGGGCAGGATCCACAACAGTGCCAGGCCGCTGGCCGCGGCGAGGATCCGCCCGAGAGTGCGCACTCCGCTCCACGCGATGACCGCGCCCACGAGGACCGCGGGCAGCCAGTGCTCCAGGGCGTTGATGGCCTGCAGCGCCGCCGGCCCCGGCTGCCCGGGCTGCCGGGGCTGCCCGGACGCCGCGGCGCCGCCGGCGATGGTGAGGGGGACGACGAGGGCGGCCAGCCAGGAGGCGCCGAGGACGGCGGACAGGCTGACGCCGATCACTACCGCGGCGCGGGAGGCGGCCAGCAGCAGGCGCAGCACCAGCAGCCCGGCCGCGAGCGCGACGGCGAGCGCGGCCAGCAGCGCGGCCAGGTAGAGGGCGGAGGCGGGGCGGGTGCTGAGCCCGGCGGCGACGGTGAGCGTGGTCTGCGCCGCTGCCAGCAGGTGCACCCCGAGCGTCCCGGCGGCCAGGGCCAGCATCGAGCGTCGGGGCCAGCGCAGCCGGGTGGTGCGCGCCAGCAGGCGGGCGAGCAGGCCGGCGAGGGCGAAAGCGGTGACGAGCAGGCCCAGCAGCTGGGTGAGGGCGTACTGGCTGAAGGGCAGCAGCACCCGGGGCATGTCGGCGGGGGCGGTGGCCTCGCGCCACAGGTTCTGCAGCGGCAGGCGGGTGCCGGTGGCCAGCCAGGGCAGCAGCCCGAGCAGGGCGGCGAGGGCGCCGAGGCTGGCCCAGGTCAGCAGGCTGGTGCGCCGCAGCAGGTCCGCGGTCGTGCTCGAAGGCGAGGACGCGGGTGACGTCGTGGCCGGTGCCGTGGTGGCGGCGTCTGCGAGGCCGGCCGCGCCCACGCCGCCCTCCTCCCGGTGATCGTCGGGACGGTGCTCATGGGCGCGGTGGCGCGGCGCAGGTGCAGCACCATCGCCGGCGCGGTCGTCGGAGGAGCTCACTCCCTCACGATGCACGCGGCGCACAGCTGCCGTGCCGTGCTCATCGAAACCATGCCGGATTCGCCCGGATGGAGCACCGCCTGCTCACCGACGGCGCCGCAGCCAGCGGCGCCGCAGCCAGCGGTACCGGGTACGACGGTGCCGGTGGCTGCTTACGCTGGTCTGGTGGCTGATGCTGTGTATCTGATGACGCCGGCGCAGCGGCGAGCGGCCCGGCAGGGGTGGGCGAGGGTGGATGCCGCGACGCGCCGGCGGGCGGTGCAGCGCGCTGAGCAGGGTCTGCCGGCGGAGCAGGAGCCGGTGGCGGCGGCGGCCGCCGAGTACGGGCGTTACCTGCTGCACGTGGGCGTCTCCAACCGGTTGCCGCGCTGGCTGCAGCCGGCGGTGGGCGCTGTGGTGGCGGTGGTGGGAGTGCTGCTGCTGGTCGGGGTGCTGGCGGTGCCGGGCCGAGTGGGCGGCGGAGTCATCTTCACCGTCGGTGGGCTGCTGGTGGTGGCGCTGGGGCTGCTGGGGTGGGCGCAGCGCAAGGCCGCTCACCTGCTGGTGGCCGCCAACGCAGCCGCCGCGGATGGCGAGGCCGGGCGCTGAGGGGCGGGAGGTGCGGGCTGCGTGTGCCCGGCCGGCGCCACGAGCAGGTGCGCCTTCTGCACCAGAGGCTGGAAGGCCTGCTCCCACTCTCCGAGTCCCACTCGCCGAGCCGCGGTGCACCCGTGCCTGTTGCGGGAGGAGCAGGGGGCGCCGCGCTCAGCATGCTCGGGCCGGCCGGCGTGCGCGTCTGGGCCAGCTGGAGGCGCTGCAGCGGTGATGGGTGCTGGGTCAGCCAGGGGGGCAGCCGTCACCGCCGTCACCGGGTGTGTTATGAGCCGCCTGCGCCATCGTCGTGCTGGTCGTACCCGTCCCGATCGGCCGGGCGATCGGCCGGGCGATTGGTCGGGCGATTGGCCGGCGGACTCGTCGCTGGCTCAGCCGATGCCCGAGGGCCCGTGTCGTGAGCGCCCATGTCCTGCGCCCATGTCCTGCGCCCATGTCCTGAGCGCCGGTGCCTTCGCGCCAGCGTTGCAGCGCATCGGCCAGGCGCTGCGCCTCCTGCGCCGGCATGCCGGTCAACGGCAGTGTTCGTGGCAGCGCCCGCGGCAGTGCTCGTGGCAGCGCCCGCGGCAGTGCTCGAAGCCGCGTTCGCGGCTGTGCGCGCGGTCGTGTTCGTGGTTGTGTGTGTGCAGCACCGCTGGGTGGGCGGGTGCTGATGGTGCTGTGCTCCTGCCAGCGCCCCTGCACCTGCACGGCCTCGACCTGGCTCCAGGACAGCACGGGGCCACCGGCGAGGAAGCGCCGAACGCGCAGACCCTGCTCGCTGAGGAAGATGGCCGGTGGGCGCCACAGGTGGAAGCTGAGAGCGAGCGCGTAGAACGTCAGCCACATCAGCGCGGTGCCCACCTGGAACCAGTCGTCGGCGCTCACCAGGCTGAGCAGCGCCCCGGCGCTCGCGAGGGCGAAGGCGATCAGGATGACGCGGCTCAGCCCCCTGCCCAGCCGCACGCTGTAGGTGCTCTGCAACCCGCTCAGGTCAGGACCACCGCCGCAAGCGCTTTGCCGGTGCTCGCCGTCACGGCCGTGCGGGCCGTCGGAATCTTGCGGGTCGTGCTGGGCCTGCTGCGGTGTCACCTTCTCCCTCTCCCTGCCGGTGCCGACGGCTCAGTGCAGGGCGCCGGTCAGTGCGCCGAGGAGCACGCCGGCTCCGGCGATGGTGAAGAAGATGCCGGCGGTGGCCATCAGCGCGGGCGTCTGGTGGCGGCCGCGGGCGGCTTGGGCGGCGCGGGAGATCCGCTCGCGGAAGCGGACGAAGCAGATGCCCATGACGATGGCCAGCGGTCCCCACACGAGGGCGGCGATCTGTCCTTGGCTCATCGCCCCACCGTGCTGGCCGGGTGTCGCCGCGGCAAGCAGAGGTGCTTGCGCTCAGCGGTGCATCACCTGTTCGGGCTAGCCGCACCCCCAAGCAGGGCGTCATCTCGGCAGGAGCCCGCCATCGCACCAACGACCGGAGCCGGCGGATCGGATGAGCGGTAGATCGCGGTGCTCGGGGACGTCAGCGGGTCAGGCGTCAGCGCTCCGGTCGGCGGTGCACCACCGGCCGCCGCTGCCGCGAGCGCGCCCAGCCTTCCGAGCACGGCCATGATCACTGCTGCGGGTACAGCATCTTTGGAAGGGCTGCGTCGCTGGAAGGGCTGAGTCGTCGGTGAGGCGCCTGCCGGCGCAACCGATCGTGCTGTGCTTCGTCAGGGAAGGCACAGGATGTGCAGGCCGTACGTGGCGAGCAGCGGGTCGAGCGGGCGCTGGCATCGCCGGCACCGAGGACGGGACTGTTCGCTGGCTGCTGTTGCTGCTGTCGCCTGCGTTGTTGCCGTCGCCTGCGTTGCTGCTGAGGAGGTTGGTTGTGGTGAATGCGCGGCAGCTCCCGTGTGGTGCAGCGGCTGCTCGGGCTGTTGCTCGTGGTTTTGCTTGCGGGGTTGCTCAAGGTGCTGGGTGGTGTGCGAGAGGGGGGAGGTGTCGGGCTGTCCTGCCGCTCGTGCTGGCGGTCGTGCTGGCGGTCGTGCTGCCCCTCGTGGTGCGGGCGGTGCGGGTGGTGCGGCGTTTCGGGCCGGTGGGTTCGATGGGGTGGGTGGCGGTGGATTGTCCAGGTCGCCGAGCACGGTGACCCGCAGGATGCGCCGGGGGTCTGCTGGATCATGGTGCAGCTGCACGTAGCGGTGCAGCTGCAGGTGCTGCAGCCAGCCGAGGAGGGCCAGCGCCCGAAACCGTGGCGCCTTGCGGTTGTGCTCGATGCCTTCGGCGGCGATGCAGCGGTAGGCATCGGCGATGGTGAACCAGCACCCGGCCTTGCGCCAGATGAAGGCGGCGTAGATGGCGGCGCGCCAGTGCTCCGGTGGGGCGTAGAGGCCGCCTTCACCGCCCAGGCGCACGCTCAGCAGGAAGGGGATGGTGCCGTCGTAGCGGGCCAGGACGCGCTGCTTGAGGGCGGAGGTGTCCCAGGCCTGCTGCTGGTGTTCGCGCTGCTGCTGCACCCACCGGGCGAGCTCATCGGCCCGTACCTGCGCGCGTGCTTCACGAGCGCGGCGGGCTTCGGCTTCGGCGGCGGCCCGGGCTCGGTCGATGGCCTGGCGTGCGGCGTTGACCGAGGTCAGCAGCCGCTCGCTGTGGTGCAGGCGCTGCAGCGTGGGAGTGCTCAGGCCGTCGGGGGTGAGGGTGCACGTGGTCAGTGGATCGGCGTGGAAGGCGGCTCGCTCCTGGTGAGGGTCGGGTGGCACGTGGAAGCGGGTGTCGGTGGCGAAGCTGTCGCCGTGCTCGTCGCCGTAGGAGCCGTCGCGGACGCGGTGGGGTGAGGTGCTGGTGGAGGCGGTGCCTATGCCGGCGCCTTCACCCCAGACCGGGTTGATCCACAGCATCGGGACGCCGGCCTGGGTCATCGCGGCGTGCAGGTCGCTCAGTGCGATGAGACCGTCGGCGGCACCGTCTGGCTCCCACGAGTGAGCGCGGGCTCGGCGCAGGTGCTTGCCCTGGTGGCCGAGCAGCCACACCGCGGTGATGCCCTGCTCTTGGTAGGAGGCGTGCCGGGTTCGCCACTGCTCCACGCTGAGGGCGGCGTACTGCACCTCCAGGGCCACCTGCCGCCCGTTGGGCCAGGTGACCATGACGTCGGCGACCCGCGTGCGATCAGCGCTGGCCTGCTCAGCTACGGCGGTGACGCCCTGGTCGCCGAGCGTGTCGTGCACCCAGGCCCGCAGGGCGGCTTTGGCCTGCTGGTGCGCCTCGCCCTCGGCGCTGTGGCCGCCGGAGCCGGCGTGGTGGGAGAAGCCGTCGCGGCGCCTTGGGTGGCGGGCCACGGTGGTCAGGCGAGGATCGCTGCACTCGGGCATGAAGCACTCCAGGTGCTCCTTGGCCCACGACCTCACCTTCTTCGCGTCACCGTCGGCGAGGCGGTACAGGGCGCCGTCGCTCTTGCGGCGTGCCCACACCAGGCACCGCTCGCCGTCCTGGAAGGCCGCGAGGAGCTGGGGGTCGTGGCGGGCCGAGGGCACCCTCGATCAGTCGGCTTCCACGACAAGCTCCTGAACATCGGTTGCCTCATCGTGATCAAGAAGCCCGGCGCGATCAGGGAGTCTGGGGTACGCCTCAGCCGGCGCTGACCGCGTGGCCTGCTCTCCTTCGCGTGAAGCCAGCGCCGACGCCTTCTGGCCGCGTGCTTGAAGGTTGGACGTTCTGAGGGGTCTAAGACGTGAGGTAGCTGCCCACTGGATGCCCGTCCGGCGCTCGCGGATCGGCGCGCTCGTGAACTATCGGCTCGCTGCCGGCGAGCGCGGGCGCGGCCGCCTGGGCTGCCTGTCTGGCGAGCGTCACCTCGATTTCGTGACCGCGCCCCAAAGCGGACGGTGAGCTGACAGGATCGTGCAGTGACCGTGACGTCCCTCACCCGCGGCGGCAACCAGGAGCTGCCCGCACACGTGTGCCGCGCCGGATACCTCGATGTCCAAGCTGCCTGGCCACTGTCGGCCGGCGCCGACGCGCTGGATGTCGCCGTGGTCGCCGCCACCGCAGCCGGCAAGGTCCGCTCGGATGAGGACTTCATCTTCTTCAACCAGCCCAAGGGGCTGGAGGGGACAGTCCGGCACCTGGGTCAAGGCCAGGCCGGCTCACGCGCTCACGATGAGGTGCGACTGCGGTTGGCGGCGGTTCCGGCTGACATCGCCGCCCTGCACATCATCCTCAGCGCCGCCGGTGGGGTCATCGGTCCCGTTCCTGATGTGCAGGTGTTGCTGCGTGATGCCGATCAGCAGACGCTGCTGCAGCTGGACATGAGCGGGGCCGGTCCCGAGCCGGCTCTGATCGCGGCCGAGGTCTACCGCCGAGGTGATGGCTGGAAGGTCCGCTGCATCGGACAGGGCTGGGACGATGGCCTGGCCGCGCTGGCGCGTCACTTCGGCATCAGCGTCGACGACGACGGTTCCGGTGACGGCAGCACTAGTGGCAGCTCCAGCGATGAGAGCTCTCATGCTCACGGTGGTCAGGACAGTGGTGGCCCGGTACGTCAGCCCTCCACACACCCCACCGCGACACCGACACCGACGCCTACGCCGACGGCATCGCCGGTGACCGGCCAGCCGGTGCCGCCCGCTGCACCGTCTGGCGGGTCCATGAGTCGACCAGTGCCTTCCCAGCCACCGGCCCCGACCACTCCTGCGGTGCCGCCGCCGGGAGCGTTGCAAGCTGTGCGCTCACGTTGGCTCGGGCGGCGCGGGAGAGCCGACGCCGGCGACCTCGCGGCACAGGTGCGCCAGCAGCAGGCCGCCCTTGAGGCCCTCGCGCAGGAGAACGCAACCTTGCGCGCTGACCTGCAGCGCCTGGGAGCGGGTGATGCCGCCGCACTAGTTCAGGAGATGACCGCCCGGCGTTTGGAAGCGGCGGCGCAGGAGGCCGCCCTGCAGCGCCGCATCCACGCTGCCCGCCAGGAGCTGGAGGTCATCACTCGGGATCTCACTGCCGCCGAGTTCGACCTGGCCCAGGTGCGGGCCACGCTCATCGCCACCGACGAGGAGGCGGTGCTGCAAGAGGTCGGGGTCTACCGCTATGCCCATCCCCTGCAGGACGCCGTGGCCTACAAGGCACGCTTGGTCGACCTGAAGGACCGCATTAAGGTCGCCGTCCGCGCCGACCAGGCGGTGCTGGCCACCACCAACTGGCAGGTCAACGGATCCAGCCGCGATGGGGCGAAGATGGTCAAGGAGACCTCCAAGCTGATGCTGCGCGCCTTCAACGCCGAAGCCGACAACTGCGTGCGGGTGGTGCGCCCGCACACCGTGCACACCGCCGTCCAGCGGCTGGAGAAGGCCGCTCAGACCATCGCCCGTCTGGGCACGATGATGTCCATCCGGGTCAGCGAGCACTACCTGCGTCTGCGGTTGGAAGAGATCCGCCTGACCGCCGACTACCTGGCCAAGGTCGAGGAGGAACGTGAACGGGCTCGTGAGGCCCGCGAGCAGGCTCGCGAAGAGGCCAAGGCGGCCGCGGAGTTCGAACGCGAGAAGGCCCGCCTGCTCAAGGAGCAGGGTCACTACGAGGGAGCTCTGGAGCGGGCAAGGGCCAGCGATGCCTCGCCAGTGGTGATCGCCGAGATCGAAGCGAAGATCGAGAACGTGCAGCAGGCCATCAGCGGGGTCAACACCCGGGAGGCGAACCTGCGCGCAGGTCACGTGTACGTCATCTCCAACATCGGCGCCTTCGGCGAGCGGATGGTCAAGATCGGAATGACCCGCCGGCTGGAGCCGATGGATCGTGTGAGGGAGCTCGGCGATGCCTCGGTGCCCTTCCGCTTCGACGTGCACGCTCTCATCCGCAGCGACGACGCCGTCGCGCTGGAGAGCAAGCTGCACGCCGCTTTCGCCGACCAGCGCGTCAACCGGGTCAACAAGCACCGCGAGTTCTTCTACGTCACCCCTGTGCAGGTGCGCGACCAGCTGGCTCAGATCGCCGGTCAGCACCTGCTGGAGTTCCATGAGCTTCCTGAAGCGTTGGAGTGGCGCGCCAGCGGTGCTCATGCGACCCGTACACCATCACGGGCGAAGTGACACGTGCATGAGCGCTGACTGATAGGCATGCTGATTGCCGGAAAGTGATCACCTGTCACACCGATCCTCCAACGAGATGGCATTGAGCCTTTGTCAGTAGCGGTTCTCGAGACCGCTGAGGACGAGTGCCGTGGCTGCGATTGCAGAGACGCGCCACGGGCAGAAGGTGACGCGGGCAAGGGCTCGCCAGCGGGTCTTGAGGTGGGCGATGCCGTGCTCGACGAACGCGCGGTTGGCGTTGATGTAAGAGTTTCAGCCTTGGGTGCTGGGGTCGAGGATCTGCCCGCCGCTGGGGCGACGGACGGGGACGCGGATGCCCGCACCGGCGCCGGTATAGGCCTTGTCGGCGAGGGTGGGCACGCCCTGGCGGGCGGCGGCGTACAGCGCCGGCAGGGCGTGAACGCGAGCCGCAGTGAGGTCGTGGGTGCTGCCCGGCTCTACGGGTGAAACCCACAACGGCCTGCCGTCGGGATCGCAGACGACTTGGACAAGACCACCGTGGCGTCGGTACTTACCGGAGTACTAGAGGTCCCGCCTTCCTCCGGGGTCGTGGACGCGGTCGGTGGCGATGAGCGTCCCATCCAGCAGCAGGTGCTCGATGTTTTGTTCCACGGCTGCTGCGATGACTTCAGGCAAGTCCGGGGCTTGGGCGGCGAGCACGTCGATGGCCTCATGCAGATAGCGATAGGCGGTCTTGAGACTGACGTCGTTGTCGCGGGCCAGGTCGCGCACGGCGGCGCGCTGGCGCATGAACCGCAGCAGGAGCACCGCTTGGGCGAAGCACCCAAGCAGTCGCCGTCCTCGGCGGGTACCGATCCGGGCACGGTGGCCCAGCAGCAAGCGGGCGATGGTCTGGGCGAGGTCGCGGGAGACGTCCAGGCTGGCGCGGTAAGAGAGCACGTAGGGTCCTGACAGGCGTGGTGGTTCAGCTGGGTTGCTTCATCGTGACCGGCCAGGCCTCACGTGCTCCACTGCCTCCGACTCAGGGTGTCACCTGCTGAGCGCGCTATTCCTGACACGGTCAAATGAGAGGCCTGTTGGTGACGGGGCCGGGATACTGCCTTGGTGACCGACTCTGCCGCCCCTAACCTGCTGAGGCCTCATGCCCTGATGCCCGGGGATCTCGTCGCCATCTCAGCGCTGTCCGGGCCACTTGATGCCAGGTGGCAGCAGGAGGCGGGCCTCGAGCGGGCGGTGGGCATCCTCAAGGGGATGGGCTTTCGCGTACGTGTCTCGCTACTGCTTGCGCCGGGCCAGCAGCACTGGTGGAGCGCGGCGACACCGGCGGAGATTGCCCGGGAGCTCAACAACCTGCTGCGCGACCCCGAGGTGCGCGCGATCATCGGGCACGACGGCGGCCAGACGGCGTTCGGCTACCTCGACCTGATCGACTTCGACGCGATCCGCGCCGACCCCAAGCCGATCCTCGGTTACAGCGACATCGCGCTGCTGCACCTGGTCCTCTATTCGCGCACCGGTCTCGTCGGATTCCACGCCGACTTGGCCACCCCCGGCTTCGGCGGCGCGTGGCAGGCCGTGCCCCCAGCGCGCCGGGCGCAGCTCGAAGACCTGTACACCAGGCTGCTGACCAGCCCGGAGCCGCTCGGGGCGCTACCCACCACCTCGTCGTGGGAGTGCTGGCGGCCTGGCCGCGCGGAGGGCCCCCTAGTCGGCGGGGTCATCAACCGCATCGCGCTGGTGCAGGCGACGCGCTACGCGCTGCCGCCGGAGCGCTTCGACGGCGCGGTGCTGTTCTGGGAGGAGATGGGCGGCCAGGCCGCGTACGTGTGGAGCTACCTGCACGTCCTGCGCCACTCCGGCATCCTCGATCGAATCGCCGGCATGGTCGTGGGTGTCCCGCACGCGATTGACGGGCTCGGCGGACCTGGTGGGTCCGGCACGGGCCCGACTCTGTCCGAGATCGTGCTCGATGTACTCGGCGACCGTGACATCCCGGTGCTGGGTGGCGTCGAGTTCGGCCACGCCGGCGCCAACCTGCCGATGCCGGTCGGCATCCGCGTCGCCCTTGACGCACAGCAGCGGACGCTGTCGCTGCTGGAACCGGCGGTACGTGCGCACGCGAGGCTGAGACCAGTCGACTGAGCAACGCAGATACCTACGCTTTGGTCACTTGCGGCCGGTTGCTACTGACAAAGCCTCGATGTGTTGGGTGGGGTCGCTGTCCCCGCCTCGACAACATCATAATAGCACCCTAACGATAAACCGGCAAGCTTTACTCCTGTCGTCAAGTCGCAGGTGGTGTGACGCTGTTTCGGACCCAGATCACCGGCAGAATCAAGTTGGGATGCCTGGACCACACGCCGAACAAGCGATGCCGTCCACCGTTAGCGCACTGCTTCTCAGACACTTGTGGGGGGTTTTCAAGCCAGTGCTTAATCAGATTCCACTCTGCGGTTCTCTGCTTACCATCACTCCAGAGTGGGGTCAGTTGCACCCAAGGTGATGACTGCTCTTCTGGGTTATCGTACGAAACCTCGCCACGGTAAAGACGTTGGCCGACATCTTGAACTGTCTGTCCGACCAACTTCCAGTCAACCAAGTGCTTATCTGGATGCCTTACGTTCCTGTCCAATATGTCAGGATCAATGAGAGCCCAGGGGAGCTGCTGGGAATGCGCAGGTTGCATATCCCTAAAGTGGGGGACCATTAGTTGCCATCTGGGCTTTTCAATGTCATCCATGTGTCAACTAGCTCCCTGCAAGCGGTAACGCTACTTGTTAGCCGCGTCCGGTAGTCGATCGGGCCGATCGGATGCTGATGAAGAGCTGACGGTGGCATCGCCCACAACTCTCGCCTGCAGTTGGCTCAAGAGTCGATACCGGGGAATGGATCTGCTAGTACGAGCCTATGTCACCACTGCATCCAAGACGGTGCTTCGGTTGGAGGTTCGGGCCGTGTCGGTAGGTCATTTTCAGGACCAATGACTTGCGAAACGCGGATGGATCGGTTGACGACGGGCACCTCCAGCGTGCCAGTCATCACTGTGTCGAGTGACAACGTGCGGATCGTATAGTCAAGTCCTAGCGGCGACGTATCCCCAGGTGCAATGAACAGGTGAAAGTCCGTGGAAATTCCGCTGTCCTCAACCTGAATAAAATTTCCGAGCTTGAGCTTGATCTCCATCGGAGAACCTTCTTCGCGCACGACCTCCCAGTCCAAGATCGACAGGTCAAGAGGGTCGGCTCTCAGGGACGACCAGTTCACCAAGGCACCCTCGAACAAAGGTTCAAACGGAGTCGGGGCTTCGGGGAGGTCACGCTCCAGCGGCTCATTGGCGGAGTAGGCGGCGATGATGCGTCCGGTGGTGTCGCGAAGCGTCAGCCAGACGTTCTCGAGGTTCTTGGGAACTTGGTTCTGCAGGCGAATGCTTAGCTTGTTCGCCCCGGCGTGAGCCAGCCGCCGAGCTGCCGTGTCCACGAGCACAAGAGCCACCCCAGCCAAGTGTTCCTCGACCTTGGGCGGCCAGCTTGAACGGTTTGACAGGTTGAGTAGGAGGTGGCGGCGCTCAGCGATCCAGCTGGCTACCTCATCCTCGGAACTGTCGAAACCCAAGATTTCGCCCTTGACCTCCACGCCCATTTTGAAGGCAGGCGCGATGTTGAGGCCCCTAAGGCTGCGCTGCTCTAGCGCACGAATCTGACTCGCCGACGCCGGCTTTGACTGCGAGCCGTGTCGGACGAAGATCGACCCTTCGGGAACAAGCTTTGCCCTCTTGTCGTCCTGGTCCTGGTACCCCTTCCAGAGCAGCCAGATGTGGTCACCCCACTTCGGGGGCTCGACCACGACCACCAAGACATGCTTGCCGTCCACGAAGATGAAGCGAGCGTCGTACACCGGGTGCTCCGGCCCTAGATAGGTGTCCAAAGCGTTCACCAGCTTGACCTCGTCGATGAGCTCGACGCCCTGGGGCACCCCGCCGTTCCCGGCCTCGGCTCCAACGATCATGTAGGCCAGACCACCAGCTTTGAGTGCTGCGTGGTCGGGCTGCCGATTGCCCATGGCGAGAATGCAGCGAGCGACGGCGAAAACGCCCTTCGGCTTAGTGAGGTCGAGCGAGCCCTTCCACTCCAGCCAGTCCTTCTCGTCTTCGGGCTCAGCATCCAGGACGGCTCTCACCAGGAGCTCAAGGTCAGCGGGGCCACGCAGTTGGCGGTCGGGGACATTGAGCGTCAAGGCGCAGCCCTTCTGAGGTGAGTACGGACAGCAATTCTACGGTCACCGTGGGCGGGCTGGGGGGTGGTCACCGGGCCCCAGCGGGGGTGTGTGGGCCTCGGGCGGCTGCATAGGGGCTGCGGGGTGCGCTGGTGGGTGCTGCGCTGGTGGGTGCTGTGCGGGTGGGTGCTGTGCGGGTGGGTGCTGTGCGGGTGGGTGCTGTGCGGGTGGGTGCTGTGCGGGTGGGTGCTGTGCGGGTGGGTGCTGTGCGGGTGGATGTCCGCGAGCGCCGGGGGTGTGCGGTTGGGTGCTGGGGCGAGCGCCGGTGCGGTGCGGTGCGTTGCGGTGCGTTGCGGTGCGTTGCGGTGCGTTGGGGTGCGTTGGGGTGCGTTGGGGTGCGTTGGGGTGCGTTGGGGTGCGTTGGGGTGCGTTGCGGTGCGTTGCGGTGCGTTGCGCTGGGGGTGCTGCTCGGGGGAGAGGTAGGGGGCGGTGCGGCGGCCACTGGAAATAATCAAAATACCCGTGCCGCCACTGCTGCTTATGGTGCTCCCGCTGCTCCATGCGGGTGGTGATTACACAGTAGCGGTAGGGCCGAAACGACTTCCGACGTACGCAAAAGGACGTTAGTGAATCGAGAGGTGGGCCGCTGGGGCTCAGGGTGATCACCGAGCCCCAGAGCGGGGGAGTGTGGAGGGAGAGGCGGGGCTCATCCCGGCTCGAGCAAACCTGCGCGCGTGCCCTTTCATGGCTCTTCGGATCTACGGGTGGGCAGCTCACCCTGACCCATGCCGGCGTCGGCGCCAGGGACGGGTTCCATCGGCGGCCAGCAGGATGCGGATGCGGTAGTTGCTGAAGTTGCGGAACCCGTGGGCCAGGCGGCGAGTTTTCTCGATGAGCAGGTTGATGGCCTCGGTCCCGCCGTTGCTGATCCCGTACCGTTGCGGGTTGTCGTCGAAGTAGGCCAGCACTTCGGCTCGCCAGGACCGCAGCGTCCGCCCCAGCCGGGCGATCTCCGGGATCGGGCAGCGGTGGAACGAATCGAGCACCCGCTGCGCGATGACCCGGCCCGCGGACGGGGTCGGGGCGTGGAACATCGAGCGCAGGTCCTGGTAGGCGTACCAGGCGACGGTGACCTCCAGGCCGGGGTCCCCGGCCTGCAGCGCCGCCTCGAGGCGGGCCCAGCCGCGGTCGGTGAGGTTTTCGCGGGCCGTGGTCAGCAGTCGGCGGATGCGGTAGAGCGGGTCGTTGCGGTGTCCGCGCCGGCCGAGGGTGTCCTGCTGGACGCGGCGACGAACTTCGTCCATCGCGGTGGAGGCGAGCCTGACGACGTGGAAGGCGTCTAGCACCGTCACAGTGTCTTCGGGCAGTTCGGTGCGGATGGCGTTGGCGTACCCGCGGAACGGATCCAGTGAGGCGTGGGTGATGCCGTCAACGAACTCGCGGGTCTGCTGACGGATCCAGGTGGCGTAGACCGGCCCAGAGCGTCCGAGGGTGACGTCGAGCAGACGGGCGTGGACCTGGCCGTGCTCGTCGCGGGTGAGGTCGACGATGGAGGTGACCGCCCGGTCGCGGTGGCGGGCGGAGGGCCGCCAGATGTGCTCATCGACGCCGAGGGTGTCGACGCCGGCCAACCGCGCCGTCCGGGTGGGTTCGTCATCGAGGTGGTCTGCGGCGTGGGCGCGGATGGCGTTCATGAGGGTGTGCCAGTCCACCCCGAGCTGGCGGGCCAGGGCCGAGACGGTGGAGTCGCCCCAGCGCAGCGTCTGGATGGCCCACGCGACGGCCCGGGTGGTGAGCTTGGCCCGCGTCGGCAGCGCGGGGTGCTCCTCGGACCAGACGCCGGTGGGGCAGCGCGGTTCGCGACAGCGCCAGCGCCGCTTGCGCCAGATCAGCTGCACTGGGGTACCGAAGCAGGGCGCGTCGGCCAGGCGGTGCTCACGCCGTCCTTGGTCGGCGGCGAGCACCCCACAGGTCCGACAGGCGACGACCTCGGGTGGGTGGGTCTGGACGGTCAGGCGCAGCAGACCCCGCGAGTGCTGAGTATCGGGCTGAAGACGTTCGACCGAGAGCAGGTGCAGGTCCTCTAAACCCAGCAGCTCGTCGGCCAGGGCGCATGGGCCGGCGCTGCCCTCGTGACCGGGCGGCTTGTAGGGAGGGCGCAAGGTACAGCCGTTCGTTGGTCCGCCGGTGATCGCAGCCGATCGTGACGGGCACAATCGTTCTGACCGTGCGCGGCGCACCGACCTACTGCTCGTAATCAAAGCCACGCTGTCGCGCTCCTACCGGAGAGCGCCCAACCGGCGTAGTGTCCGGCCGGCTCCTTGCCTGGGACGTTTGGCAGGTCGGGCATTCCCCGGACTAGGAAACCGACGACCGTCCGGACATGCTGAGTCGGCACCACCGCCGTGGCGCCCATGTCCGGTCAGGGATCCGCCAGTCGCTCAGGCCTGCGGGCGGCTCGCCTCCGCAAATTTTGCAGCCTTCACCGGGTCGCTCAGCGTCCGGTTCAGGGCGGCGTCCTCCCGGGTGGCCTGGTCACCGCCGATGACGTGGTCCTGGTCGGCGAAGAGGGCGTCCAGTCCCTGTCGGGCCACCAAGGCCGGGTCGTTCTTCCAGTCGTTGGAGCCGAACTTCGTCGCGCCCATGCCTGCGGTCTGGTGGAAGTCGGTAGCCGTCGCCCCCGGCAGCAACGCCGTGACGACGACGCCGTGCTCCTTCATCTCCTCGCGCAGACCTTCGGCGAAGCTCAGCATGAAGCTGCGGGTGGGTCCGTAGATCGATTCGTACGGGGTTGGGGTCAGCGCCGAGCACGACGTGGTGACCAGGAGGTGCCCAGCTCGCCGGGGAGCCATGTGCCGGACAACGTGCTTGGCCAGTCGTACCTGGCCCGTGACGTTCAGCGCGAGCATCGCCAGTTCGTCGTCGAGGTCGGTGTCGAGGAACGCTCCGCCGAGGCTGCGGCCGGCGTTGAGGCATGCGACGTCCAGTAGGCGGCCGGTGGCCTCGACGGCGGCCCAGACCCGGTCGACGCCTTGCGCAGTGGACAGGTCGGCTTGGACGGGGATGACCTCGACACCGTCGATGCGGTCCCCGAGGTCGGCGATGCGTCC
The DNA here is from genome assembly GCF_050871885.1 of Kineococcus aridisoli. Taxonomy (NCBI): domain Bacteria; kingdom Bacillati; phylum Actinomycetota; class Actinomycetes; order Kineosporiales; family Kineosporiaceae; genus Kineococcus; species Kineococcus aridisoli. The sequence goes on from NZ_JBJLSF010000042.1 coordinate 15,729, forward strand.
GCTCGCGCCGACGGCCACGAGGTCGTACCCGCGCTCGGCGAGCTGTCGGGCGAGCTGGAAACCGATGCCGGCGGAGGCACCGGTGACGAGGGCGAGAGGCATGGGACTGCTCCTTCGAGTGAGGTTTGAGTTTCGTTGGGGGGACCGGTCGTGGTCACGTCTCCGGGGGGCTGCTGGTCGTGCGCCGCACGACCAATGACGCCGGGACCTGGTGGACTCGCGGGGCGCGCCCCTTGCCGTCGATGCGCTCAGCCAGGAACCGGGCCGCCTGGACGCCGATGGCCAGGGTGCCGTTCTCGACGCTGGTCAGTGACAGGTGCCGGATCATCGCCAGGTACGTGTTGTCGTACCCCACGATGGACACCTGCTCGGGGACGACCAGGGAGAGGTCGTGCGCTGCCGACAGGGCACCGATGGCGGCCAGGTCGTTGTAGGCGACGATCGCGGTCGGCCGACCGGTTCCCGTCAGCACCCGGCGCGCCGCGGCGTAGCCGCTCTCCTCACTCATCCCGCCGGGGACCACGGTGGGTTCCAACCCGGCCGTGGACATCGCCTCCCGGTACCCCTGGACGCGCAACTCCCCCACCCGTCCGGGGCCTTGGAGGTGCGTGATGGCGGTGTGTCCGAGGTCGATGCAGTGCCTCGTCGCGGCGGCCGCCCCCTCGACGTCGTCGTTGACGACGATGTCCACGCTGACGTCCACACCGAGGTCGGCGGGTTCGTACGTCCCGGCCAGCACGATCGGTACCACCGTCGCAGCCCGGCGCAACGCTTCGCCGTCGTCGGTGGTCCCGACCACGACGATGCCGTCGACCTGCTGCCTCAGGAGCTGATCGACCGGCGACACGCCGACCCGTCGAGTGGTCGCGGAGTCCACCAGCACCGGTGCCAGGCCGACCGTGTCCAAGGTGGCTGTCGCGCCGGCCAGCAGATCCACGAACCAGGGGTTGCGCAAGTCGTTCAAGAGCACCCCGACCGTGCCGGAGCGCCGCGCCCCCAGCACCTGCGCCACGCGGTTGGGCTGGTAACCCAACTCCTCGATCGCGCGGTCGACGGCCTCCCGACGGGCCGGGCTGACCCCGGGATCGCCCCGCAGCACCAGGGACACCAGCGACTTCGAGACGCCGGCCCTGGTGGCCACGTCGCGGATCGTGGGCGTTCGGACGGTCGACATGGTGACCACCCTAGCCTAGGATGGACCGGTCCAGAATTGTCCAACTCGTCCGGTTGGACCCCGACCGGGAGACCGGCGCAGCACCGACGCACAGGAGCACCGTGGCACCGAAGATCTCGATGAACGTGACCACCACGTTCTACGGCAACGTCGTCCAGGACATCCGCCTGGCCAAGGAGGCTGGGTACACCGGCATTGAACTGCAGAGCCCCAAGCTCTACCGCTACCTCGACGCCGGCTACGACGTCCGCACCCTGCCCGAACTGCTCGCCGGCCTGGAAGTCACCGGGTTGGGAGCAGTGCTAGACATCGAGCGCCAGGGCCCAGCCCGCGAGGAGTACCTGACCGAGGTGGACCGCATGTGCAAGGTGGCCGTGGCGGTAGGCGCGCCCATCGTGCAGCTGTGCACCGGACCAGTGGACTGGAACGTCGTCAAGGACTTCACGGCCGGGCGGCTCGCCGCGGACGACGGCCGCTACCGCGCGACCCTCGGCCTGGACGAGGCGGACGCCATCCGCGTGACCGCCGCCAACGTGCGCGCCGCCGCCGACGTCGCCGGCTGGTACGGCCTGGACCTCTACCTCGAACCCCTGGCCTGGGCCCGGCTGAACCGCTGCCGCCACGCCCTGGCCCTCATCGAGGAAGCCGGCCGCACCAACGTCGGCATCGCCCTGGACACGTGGCACTTCTGGACCACCGGGGACACCCTGGAGGAGGTCCGCACCCTGCCGAAGGAACTCATCAAGGCCGTCCACCTGTCCGACGGCTTGGACCTCGACCGCGCCCACGACGTCCCCGACCAGTCCCGCCACCGCAACGTCGTCATCGGTGGCGGCTCGATCCCGTTGCAGCAGTGGGTGGACGCCGTCAAGGCGACCGGGTACGACGGCTGGTGGGTCACCGAGATGTTCTCCGACCGCGCCAACGAGCACGACCCCGCCGTCGTCGCCCGCATCATGCGGGACCTCACCGCCATCCTCGTCAGCTGAAGGACCTCACCGTGCAACGCTTCGCCCTCATCGGCGCCGGTTTCATCGGCGCGGTCCACGCCGCCTCCCTCGCAGCGCACCCGGACGTCGAGTTCGTCGGCGTGCACGACGTCGACGCCTCCCGCGCCGGCGCGCTGGCCGCCCGGTACGGGACGCGGGTCCTGGACGCGTCGGAGGTCTTCGACGCCTCCCACCTGGACGCCGTCTTCGTCGCCTCCTCCACCGACACCCACGCCCGGCACCTGCGGTCCGCGGCCGACGCCGGACTCGCCGTCCTGTGCGAGAAGCCGATCGCCCCCGACCTGGCCGAGGCCGTCGCCGTGGCCGACCACGTCCGGGCGTCCGGGGTGCCGGCGATGGTCGACTTCAACCGGCGCTACGACCGGGACCACGCCGAACTGCGTCGCGTCGTCGCCTCCGGCGGCGTCGGCGACGTCGAACTTCTCCAGCTCACCTCCCGCGGCCCGAGCCTTCCGCCGGTGGAGTACCTGCGCTCCTCGGGCGGTCAGCTGCGGGACCAGACGGTGCACTTCTTCGACCTCGCCCGGTGGATCAGCAGGCAGGACCCGGTCGCGGTCTCGGTCATGGGATCGGCGCTGGTGGACCCGGCCATCGCGCAGTTCGGTGACGTCGACACCTCGGTGGCCACGTTGACCCTGCCCAGTGGCGCCCTCGTCCAGATCGACAGCGTCCGGCGCACCGGCTACGGCTACGACGAACGCATCGAGGTCATGGGGTCGACCGGGCTGGTGGAGTCCCAGCGCCAGCGCCGCGGGAACGTCACCCGCTACGGCAGCGCCGGCGTCCTCGACGACGGGTTGCACGAGGGCTGGTTCGAACGGGTCCACCCCACCTACGCCGCCACCCTGTCCGCCTTCGTCGACGCCCTGGAAAGGAAAGTGGAGCCGCCCGTCACCCTGGACGACGGCATCCGCGCTCAGGCCATCGCTGAGGCGGCGAGCCGCGCACTGACGTCACGTCGGCAGGAAATCATCACCTACCCCTGATTGCGGGGCAACGCGCTCCGGTCGTCACTTCAACTGCAGTATCGCGCCGAAAAGTCTTGGGTGTGTCGCGGTCCGGACTGTCAGCTGCACCAGTGTCGGCCCCAGAGCGAGGGCCTACGACCCCGCGGCCAGCAGCTGCTGTCCATGCGGCCAGGATCGGTGGGGGCGGACGCAATGCTGGTCAGGTGAGTCCGCGCCGTCCACTACCTGACAGCAGGCGCCGATCTGGACGCCCCTACCGTCGGCGGGGCGTCCCCCCCGCTGACCCGGCGTTCAGGTCCGGGCAGTGCAGCGTGCACGTAGTCCATCCGACCATCCGCCGGTCTTTGGTGCGACGGCTTCGACGTCCTACTCCACGACTGCTGACCGGAAGGCGGCCTGGTCGACGACGCGACCGCGATGGTGGGTCATCACCAGCCTGCACATCGGGGGCCACGACAACCACCTCGACGACCCGGGCGTGCAGGAGCTGCTCGAGCTGGCCCTGACTGATCAGCTGGCCGCGGGCCTCCTGAGCCGATTCTTGCGTGGGGACCGGACCGTCACTGGGCAGTTATGCGAGCGGATGGTCGTGCTGCGGGTCTGATCCCTCGCCAGGAGCTCAGCATGTCCTCACCACCCGCAAATCCGAAGAGCCCCTTCAGGTCATCGGCGCTGACGCACGCGGCCAGCTCCTCGTCCTCGAGTGGCGTCCATGGGGCGGTGCGCCGGGTCGCGACCGCGGCAGTGTGCTCGTGACGCTGGGCCTGCGACCGGTGCGGCCGGTAGCCCGGCACAGACGGCTGGGACTGCGTGAAGGGCTGCAGCTCGGTATGGGCCTGGGTCATGGCGTGCTCAGCTGCCAGCCGTCGCTCTGCCCACCAGGGCCGTGGATGAGCCAGCCCCGCTCACGCAGCCACGCGGTCCGCTTCTGCCAGACCCGGTCCCCGACACCGGCCTCCCGGGCGAGCATGGCCGCGGTGTGATCGGCCGGGATGCGGTTCTCGTAGTCGGCGGCCGCGGCCAGCACCCACACCACCGCCTGCAGCGAGGTGCGCGAGGGGGAGGGCAGCTGCGCGCGCGGAATGGTGCGGATCGTGGCGATGACCGCCCGGGCCCAGCGCACCGCGGAGGGGACCATGTCGCGGGGGTCGGTGGGCAGCAGCCGCACCCCCTCCAGCGGTGCCTCGTGCAGGTCGCTGCTCATCGCGGGCAGGCCGTGGTGCGGTCCCGCTCCACCCGTCCCCCCGCGCACCGCGGCCTTGCCCGCGTCCTCGAACCGCATGACTGCCGTCTCGGCCCGTACGGATCGGGCCTTGACCGGGACCACCCGCGCGGTCCAGCCCGCCCACCGACTCCCACGACAGGGCGGGCATGCTGCCCGGGTGAAGCCTGCATCGACCCTTCTTCGTCTGGCCGGCGCCATCGGGGCGGCGGCGCTGCTCGCCGGCTGCGGCGGGTCCGGTGACGAAGCGGGTTCAGCTTCGTCGACCAGCCCTTCAGCGACCACCTCGTCGAGTGGATCAGCGAGCCCGTCATCGGCCTCCAGCAGCGCCAGCAGCCCGACCAGCAGCGCCAGCAGCCCGGCCAGCGACGGCGGCAGCAGCGACCCTGTCGCCGCCACCGAGCTGCCTGACCTCGTCCAGCAGATGCGCACCGGCGTCCCCGAGATCACCGATGCGCTGATCTACGACGAGACGACCGACCCCAACGACCTGCTGGGCCGGCCCAACGGCTACACCGCCGCAGCGAGCCTCACCGACTCCCGCGCCAGCGACCCCGACGGCACCGGAGGCATCGACCGCGGTGCCGTCCTGGAGGTGTGGCCCACCCCGGCCGATGCTCAAGCCCGCGCGGACTACATCGCCGCTCTGCAGAAGGGCAACACCCTGCTCGGCAGTGAGTACCACCATGTGCGCGGCAACGTCCTGCTGCGCGTCAGTGGTCAGCTGCCGCCCAACGTCGACCAGGTGTACGCGGCGGCCTTCGGAGCGTGAGGTGCCCGGGTGAGCGTCAGGGACGCGCTCAGACGGTGGCGGGGGCCTGCCGGTCGGTGAGGCGGATGTAGAGGATCACGTGGTCGGCGGGGATCTGCGCCCGCAGCTGCTCGATGGCAGCGGCGCTGGTGTCTGCGTCGATGACCACCTTCGTCGCTTCGTCGGCGGTGGCTGTCCGGTGCGCGAGCTCCCACATCACCCGCTCAGCTTCACACGCCCCTGTAGCGGTCAGCGCCGGCCGGGGCTGCGGCGGCTCAGGCGTTGGTGACGTCGGCGCTGGGGCCGTACCGCCATGGCAAGGTGCGCACGTAGCCGTAGCGGGCGAGCGCCTCGTGCGACCTTCTCCGTATTAGGCCAGTGCGGTTTGAGGCCGGGGTCATGTCGATGAGCAGGCACGTCCTGCGGCCACGGGACTACACGAGCCGACAACCGGCCAGCTCCACATCTGTCCTTGCAGTGCCCGGGCCAGGGACTCAATCGCTAGGGTCGTTGCATGAGTATGAACGAGGCAGGGTCGCATGAGGCAGCGACTACGTTGAAGATCGGCCCGGTTGACGCCTTCGACATCCTGCTCCTCCACGAAGCTCTCGGACGCGACCTCGCGGAGGCGATGTCCAGTGAGCCAGCTGAAGGCGATGGCCGCCTCGGCGATCCCGGAGCACTGCACGTAGTCCTTTCGCTGAGCCCAATGGTCATCAGCGCCGTCGCCGCGTTCCTCCTGAAGCCACGCCGCCGCGAACGAGTCACCTACACCGTCACTGCAACCTACGCCGACGGCACGACCATCTCCGAGCAGTACGACATCGACCGCCGAGAATCTCTGTCGCCGCCGGCTGATGTCGTTAACAGCCTCACTGCGTTGACGCGCCTTCCGCGGCCCCCGATGCCGGCCATCGAGAATGATGAGCAGAGCACTGAAAACGGAAATACGGACGGCGGCGCGTGAGCGACGGTTGCCTGTTCGATATCGGCGGGTCGGGTCGCAGTTGGACTGATGTCCTCACCAACGCAACCTATGTTCACCCACTAGACGCCTATGTTGAGCCAGCCGACGCAATCTTCGGGAACGTCCCCATCGGCGCAATCCCGGCGCTTCTGCACGAAACCTCCCATCATGCGGCGCTACAGACACCCGTTGGATTGGCGCTTGCTTTGCTTGAAATTCAAGCCAGCAAACTCATCGATAGTCGCGATGAGCAGAATTGCGAAAAAGCCGTCACCCTAGTTCTTGCTATACGTACCGTTCTTGAAACCTACCGTCCCCTTCTTGAGGGCCTTGCCCTGTTCGCCGAGTTCGACACAATGCCCGGACTTGGACGACTCCAGTCGCCAGCTCATCATGCCGTTCTTATTCATGCAACAACTAATCGGCGTGAGAAAAGTCCAGAGGTGCACTGGGAGACTCACCTTTCTAGTGTCCTATCCGATAGTCGCATGTCCCGCGAGAGTATTTTGCGGCGCGCGAACGTTTTGTCCATCCCATTTAAGGACCTGGACGGCTACCTGCTTGGATACTCTTATGTAAAAACATGGCGACGGTACGCATCCGCAGAGACGCCGCTACTACGTGACACAGACCTTGCCGCATTCTTTTTGACGAAGCATTTTTTCGCCGACTACGGGCTTGTTTCATTACTGCTGAATATGGGTGAGAACCCGAGTGTCGACCTCTTCCGTTATTGTTTCACGAGACTGCGTAACCTCGGAGCGAAACGCAACTGGAGCGCGGAAGTTGCGGAGTTCGAGGAGGCTTACTACGTCAACAAGGTTGACCTCAATGCCGTTGCTGGCTTCGAATTGACGCCACGACCAGAGCGGGAGAGCCCCTACGTCGGGATTCATGACCAACTGCAGACAGCAATTCGCAATGCGCCTGATGAAGACCTTGCAATTCTTGGCCGCCGCTCCCTCCTCCACCTCATGTCTTTGCCGGTTGACATCACCCGAATACGTATCGGAGGCGATCGCCTAGTCGCATCCTTTCGGGGTACGCCCGTCGCAATCGTGCCCACCGGCAGTGCCTATACTGGCGAAGGCGGGGCGGGTACCCTCGACATTGTCGACGACACAGCTACTCGAAATTCCGCTGTGGTCCTATGCGTCAGCGGCAAAGTCATTCACGCTGACGTCAAGGACAAACGCAGCCCTTATATGGCCAGATGGCTGCGTCAGTTTGACACCAGCAGAAGTGGTGTTAACGACATCGTTGGCCGCTTGAGTGAAAAAATAGGCGCGAGCTTCGATGCTAGATATTCTGATGTCCGTAACGCTGTGCGCGGTGGTCGACTCGCCGCATACAAACCCCTCGCTTTCGCATGGGCCGGTAAAACAGTCCCACACGACAGCATCATCAACAACCCTCATGGCTTTGGAGGGGTTCTGGGGAGTGACCTCACTTACGCCTTTGCACTGCTCAGCGCGATCGATGGGGTTATGGCCCGCCTCGAGGAGGCGCACCTTGTGGAAAGTCCGGAGCTTGACCTAGTGGAAGCGGCTCACGCTATCAATGAACGACTGGCGCCCTATGGCTTCCGTGGCGTCACGCTCCGTAAGGGAGATGATGGAACGTCAGTGCGAACGCTTCTGTAACTCGTCGCCGTCCATAGATTCAAAAGTTGTTGCGTCATATTGTCGCAAGAGACTTTGCTTAGTCACTTCCGCCTCGCACTGGGCAAGCATCTGAATCCGGCGCGGGGTGATACTCGTCGTGTTTCAGAGAATCTCAATGTCATCTTTTAGTACGGTCAACAGGCCAGAGCAGCCGGACGGGCACCGCTCCGGCCTCCAGCAGCTCCAGCGCCTCTGCGGCGTCCATGCCGTCGTCGACGGGCAGGCGGCTGTGCTCGGCGCCGTTGAGCATGCGCAGCACCAGCTCGTCCTCGTGCAGGGTGCACGTCAGCCGCAGGGGAGGAAGTGCCACGAGCCGACGCTAGCGCCCGCTCCCGGACTCCTCGCTCGGTGGAGCCACCGCTTCCTGAGCATGCGCAGCTGGTCGCCGCGGGTAGCGGCTCGTCATCGACACGCGACGGTGCCAGCGGCTGAGTACCGGGTGGGGGAGCGGGGGCTCACTCGCAGCCGACGCCGTCTCCGTCGCGATCCAGCTTGCGGCTGTAGCCGGGCTGACCGGCGCGGACCGGTGCGGCGCCGGCAGCACGCACCGCGTCGCAGTTGGCGTACACGACACCGCTGTCCGGCGCCGGGGCGGACAGCTCACTCGAGGCCGGCGGGGCGGCAGACGGGGCGGCCGGCGGCGCAGCGGGTGCTGCGGCCGACGGGGCCGTGCTCGCGGGTGCCGCGTTCGTGGGCATCGCAGCGTTGGCCGTGGCGCCAGGTGCCGTGCCCGCCGCGGTGACAGGGACAGGGACGGGGACGAGCTGGTCCGGGCACGTGCTCAGGACGCCGGCGATGGCGTCGCGCTCGGCGGCGGTGACCCACAGCCCCCAGGTGGCCTTCAGCGCCACCTGCCGGGCGACGTAGGTGCAGCGGTAGCCGCGGTTGGGCGGCAGCCAGGTGGCCGCGTCCCCGTCGCCCTTCTGTCCGTTCAGGGGCCCGTCGACGGCCAGCAGCTCCAGGTCGTCGTTGGCGAAGGCGACTCGCTTGGCCTCGTCCCACTGCTGGGCGCCCTTCTGCCAGGCGTCGGAGAGGGCTACGACGTGGTCGATCTGCACCGCGGAGGAGGTGTCCTCACCCCGGGTGAAGGTGATCGTCTTCCCGCTGTAGGGGTCGGCCAGGGTGCCGGAGGCGACGACGCACTCGCGGGTGCCGGGCTTGAAGCTCTCGCCGGTGAGGTCGCGGGCGAGGACGTCGTTGCGGGAGTCGCAGCCGTTGTGGTCGGTGTCGACCCAGCCGTCGCCGAACTGCTCGCGGCTGTAGCCGGTCTTGGGTGCCCGGCCCTTGACCTCCAGGGTGCCCAGGACAGCGAGGGCGCTCCGCCCCGGCCCGTCCACCTGCCCATCGGCTACGGGGGCGGCGCTCGCGGGCGGCTCGCTCGAGGCAGCGGAAAGCTCGGGGGTGGGTGTGCCCGGCAGGGTGCTGGACGGCGAGGTGGCGCTGGCCGTGGAGGAGGTGCCGGCGCTCGCGGCGGAGGAGCTGGTCGGGGTGCTCGGTGTGCACCCGGCAAGCACTGCCAGCACCGCGGCACCGGCGGTCACGGCGACTCGGTAGCGGCGTGTGCTCGGCCAGGTCATCCACCCACTCTTGCAGGTGGCCGCCTTCACCAGGGGGAACTTGGTGTCGCCCCTACGCCACCGGGCATCAGCTGGCCACCGGCGCGCGACGGCAGACAGGGCCGGCCAGCGGTGTCGGCGCGGCACCTCTCTCCTAGAGGCGGGCATCCGGAGCCTCGCTGAGATTGAGTTCACTGGCCGACGTCAAGGCGTTGCTGTAGCGGCGCAGCGTGTCCAGACGCAAGCCGCTTGCTGTCCATGCCTCATGACGGATCTGCTGCAGCTTGCGAGCCAGGTCGTTCTGGGCGGCGACAGCATCCTGCATCGGGCTGGTTCCCGTGGCGCTGGGCTGCTCGCGCAGGTCGGCCGGCAGTTCAGTGATGGCGGTCCACACCTCGTCGACGGCGCGGTGCACTCCCTCGAGCTCACCGAGCTGACGACCGTCCAAGGCGATCTTGTCCGCCGCCCACGCCGCGGCGAGCTCGTTGAAGGTTCGCTCGATCCAGCCGGCTTCCTCCCTGAGCAATCCCGGAATGCCCCTGGGAGCACCCAGGGTAGGCACCGTCATCACCGGCGCCGGTGTCGACTGACGGATCCCTGCGCGGCTGCGCTTGCGTGCCCTGTGGGCACGCGCAAGGCCGCGCTCTTGAACCTCCAAACCCAGCAGCACCTGGTTGTCATCGTTTCGGAGGGCGCCGAGGTGGCCCGGCTCGCTGCGTCGACAGAGGTCGTCGAGCTGGTTGAGCATCAGCAGGCTCGCGGGTGTGCGCCAGCGCAGCAATCTCCTGTCCAGCCTGGCGATGCGTCCGCAGTCGGTGGAGGACCGCAGGCGTTTGCGCAGCTGAAGCCGTTCACCGACCGGCACGCGGTACGAGGCGGGGTCCGCTACTGCCGCTCGCTCGTGAGCGCGCCGGTACGTGATGCGGCAGGCGAGCGCGTGCGCACCGCAGGCGATCCAGAACAGGACGCAGAGAGTCAAGATCGCAGCCATGCAGAGGAGGAACCAGTGCGCACCTCGCTCGGCAATTGCGTCTATGACAGTGAGCCTTTGTCAGTAGCGACGGATGCTACTGACAAAGCCCTAGTACAAGGTTGAAAGAGGCGGAAGAGTTCTGGACCGGTCTTCTCGGCGCCGGAGTGCCGCGTTCCGCGGGGATCACCCCTCGACCGCCGTGCCGCTGACGCGGACGCGCCCCTCGCGCGGCACGGAGACCCGGATCAGCGACGGCCGGCCGGTCTCCGCCCCCTGGTCGACGACGAGGTCGGCCGGCGTTGTGAGGTGCCCGCCGGCGCGCAGGTAGGACCCCAGCCCGGCGGCGGCGGAACCGGTGGCGGGGTCCTCCCGGATGCCCCCGCGCGGGAAGGGGTTGCGGCTGGCGAAGCGCGTGGCGCTGACCCGGTGGACCACCGGGACGGTCCCGTCCCAGCCCTCGCGGTCCTGGAGGGCGAGGATCGCGTCGGCGTCGTGGTCGAGGCGGGGCAGGACGGACGCGCGGACGCATACGACCGGGTGCGGGTTCCCGCCGCGCACGAACGCCGGCGGGAGGTCCGGGTCCAGGTCCTCGTGCGTGAGCCGCAGCCCGTCGAGGAGCTCGTCGAGCAGCGCACCGTCCAGGGGGTGGACGGTGGTCTCGACGGCGGTGAGGGTGGCGCGCTCGGGGGTGACCTCGACGGGGACCGTCCCGGCGGCGGTGCTGAGCTCGACGACGGGACCGGCCCCGCGCCGGGCGAGGGCGACGCCGGAGGCGATCGTGGCGTGCCCGCAGAAGGCGATCTCGGCGCGGGGGGTGAAGTAGCGGATGGTCGCCGAGCCCGGGGTGATCGAGGTGAGGAAGGCCGTCTCGCTGAAGCCGAGGTCGGAGGCGATCCGCAGCATCTCCGCCTCCGGCAGTCCCTCGGCGTCGAGGACGACCCCGGCGGGGTTGCCCGAGCCCGGGGCCGAGGTGGTGAAGGCGCTGTACCTGAAAATGGCTGGGCCCGGCATGATGAAACATCCTTCCACGATGAGTTCGTTGATTCTTGTGGGGCGCACGTCACCTGCTCGCCGATACACGAGCACGCTCGTCGTCGGCATGCACGGGCGGCATCGTGCTGGTGACCCAGATACCCGTCTCGTCGTCGCTGCTGTCGCTGGGCACATCGCCTGATGTGGTGGTTTACGACCTCGGGCAGATCATCAGATCCGGTAGATCGTCCGCTCCTCGGCGGGTCTGTGGGACCGTGCTGTCACGGGGGCGTCGTCGACAAGGTTAGCTGCCTGTTGGGATCACCGCGGATGGCTGGTGGTGGACTTGCTGCGCCTGGCAGTGGCGGCCGAGACGGTCCGCTACCGCGGCCTGCATACCGCCTGGAGGTGACGTGTTTACCTGCGCCTGAGCAGATGAGTGCGTGAAGGGCTACTCCAGTACGTGGCGTGGGTGCGAAGGCGTGGGCCGACGGTACCGGTGGCGAAAGTACCGGTAGGGGTGTTCCAACAGGCGGACGCGATGCAGGTAGAGCACGGTACGGTTCACGGTCGCGACCGCGGAGAAGGATTTCGTCGGGGGGGATGTCCCTGCTCCATGGTGACCTGCGGATTGGGTTGGCGGCGCCCGTGCAGGTTGTGAATCAGCAGTGCACTCAGGACGAGGAGTCCACCACCGATCTCCAGGGGGCCCGGCCGGTAGCCCAGGGCGATCTCGACGGTGAAGGCGACGACAGGAACCAGGTTCATGAACAGCGCGGTGTTCTGCGGGCCGAGGGTCCTGCTCGCCGACGACCACGACCTGGTGGCGAGGACGGCGGCCAGCAGAACCATGTAGAGCAGTTGCGCCCAATGCGCACGCAGCTCGCCGCCGCCCGGCGTGGTGGCCAGACCCGCCCAGGTGGCGGCAGCAGTGCCGGCGGCGACGGGGAGCAGGCCCGCCAAGACCGCGAGGGTGGTGTAGCGCAGCGGCGAGAGGTCGGGCAGGTCGGCAGGTCCCATGGTGTAGACGACCCAGCAGAGGACTCCGGCGAGGATGAGCACATCGCCCCGGCCGAGGATGTCGACCAGGCTCGACAGGTCGCCGCGAGTGATGACCAGCAGGGCTCCGGCCACGGCTGCCAGCCCCGCGACGGTGGTGGCCCGGGAGGGTCGGTGTCGGAACCGGAACCAGACGACGACGCTCGTCAGCAGGGGGAAAATCGCCATCATGATGGCGGCGTTCTGCGGGCGGGAGGACTGCAGGCCGAGGTAGACGAGGAAGTTGAAACCGGCAAACCCCGCCCCGCCCAGGAGGACGAGACGGGCGAACCGACCCTCGAAACGCAGCGCTGACCAGCCTTCCCTCCACACCAGCAGGGCGGCGAAGGGCACTGCCGCGGTGCCGTAGCGGATCAGGGTCAGGTGGAAGGGGTCGATCGCGTCGAGCATCCCGGCCGAGACGCGGAACATAGCGCCCCAGACGATCACGGAGAAGAGGGCGGCCAGGACGCCGGTGGCGGCGCCGGTCCGCTCGGTGCGGGAAGCCCCCGGCCCCGGCGCGGTGTCGACCACCGCGTCGGGATGCGCCGGAACTGCCGTCATCGCGCGGCCGTGCCCGCGAGGTCCGCAGACCGGTGGTTGCCGGTGAGCTGCGCGGTGACCTCGGCGACGCGCCGGCCGAGGTGGTGAGCGGTGCGCAGGTCACCGGTGGAGGGGGATGTGTCAGGCCCGGCGTCAGAGGGCGACTGCGCCATCGCCCCGAGGAACCCGCCGAGGCGGTTGAGGTCGTCGATGTCGCCGTTGCTGCGGTAGAGCCAGCCGGGCGGCAGCGCGAGGTTGACCCAGTGCATGCCGTGCTGGGCGGCGAGGACGGCCATGGATGTGAGGGTATTGAGCTTGTCGCCGCTGATCCCTGCGGAGTTGGTGAAGCCGGCGGCGACCTTGTTCTTCCAGCCCTGCCGGGCCCAGACACCACCGCTGGCCTCGGCGAAGGCTTGGAAGACGGCCGAGGGACTGCCCATGTAGGTGGGGGAGCCGAAGACGATGGCGTCTGCGCTCTCCAGTGCGGTCCACAGGTCGTCGTCGAGGACACCGACGTCACGGAGCTCGGCGGCAACGCCGGGAACGGACGCGGCTCCGTCGCGCACCGCGGCGGCCTGGCGGGCGGTGTGACCGAAACCGCTGTGGTAGGCGACGACGACGGAGATCGAGCGGACATCGACGGAGGTGGCCTGGGTGGCCTGGGTGGGCACGGTGGGGGGCACAGCGGACGTCATGGCTTCTCCTCGGGTAGTGGGTACCGAGCAAGCTAGACGGTCGGTCAACTACTCGTCAATACTTGACCGACCGTCTATCTTGGGGGCATGGGACGCACTAGCGATGCACAGCAACGGCTCGTCGACGCAGCACGTGGTTTGATCGCAGCTCGCAGCTACCACGCGGTCGGTGTCAGCGACATCTGCGCCCACGCCGACGTCCGCAAAGGCAGCTTCTACCACTTCTTCGAGTCCAAGCAGGCCCTCACCTGCGCCGCGATCGACGCCCACTGGGCAGCCCAAGAAGCGGACTGCCTGCGCATCCTCCACGCCGAGGAGCCCCCGCTGAGGCGGCTGCGGGAACTGCTCGACTACTACGTGCGCACGCAGGAGGAGACCAAGTACGCCACCGGCACGGTGCGCGGCTGCACCCTCGCCAACATCACCCTCCAGCTCGACGCCGAACAAGGCGACCTGCGCGCCCGCCTGGCCGACATCTTCGACGCTCAGGTCGCCCAGATCCTCGAGGTCCTCCAGGATGCCGTTGCCGCCGGCGACGTGCCTGCTCACCTCGCGTCAGAGGTCACCGCCCGCGCGGTCGTCGCCCAGATCGAGGGCTTGGTGCTGTTCGCCCGTCTGCACGACAACACCAGTGTCCTCGCCGGCCTGCACGCGGCAGTAGGTGCCCTCCTGGGCGTACCCGACGCGCTGACCGACGCAACTCCCGGCGCGCTGATCACCTCCTGACCTCGCTCAGCGCCACCACGCAGCCCCAACAAGACGTCTAAGAGAAGAAGGCCGAGCACACGAGCCGCTGTTCCCAAATGCCCTGGTAACGCGGCTCTTCAAATCTATGGGTGGGCAGCTCACCCTGACCCGCGCCGACAGAGTCGCCAGGGCCGGCTCTCGTCGGCCGCGAGCAGGATGCGGAGCTCCAGGTAGATTCGGGAGCAGCCAACGGAGTTGCCGTGAGGCCAAGCCTGCCCGGGCGCGGTTGCTGCAGGCACCCTAAGAAGCCATTGCATTAGTTCGTCGTGGGTAGTCGCCGGGCGCAGATGAGCGTGATGGCCAGACGGGCCAGTGCGGTGATGGTGCGTGCGCTGCTGTCGTAGCGCAGCGCCAGGCGCTTGTAGCTGAGCAGCCAGCCGATGGTGCGCTCGACCACCCAGCGGTGCCGGCCCAGGCGCTGGCTGGACTCGATGCCGATCCGGGCGATGCGCGCGGTGATGCCGCGCCGGCGCAGGTAGGCGCGGCACCGGCGGTTGTCGTAGCCCTTGTCCGCGTGCAGCTTGACCGGGCGGCGCCGGGGCCGGCCGCGACCGACGCCCTTGACGGCTCGCTGCCCATCCAGCAGCGGCGCCAGCAGCATCGAGTCGTGACGGTTGGCGCCGGACAGGACCACGTTGAGTGGCAGCCCATCGGCGGTGACCAGCAGGTGGTACTTGGTGCCCAGCTTGCCTCTGTCCGTGGGGTTCGGGCCTGTCAGCGCGCCCCCCTTTTCGCGCGGACACTGACGGAGTCGATGCAGGCACGCGACCAGTCCAGCAAAACTTGCTGACCGAGGCGGTCCAACACGGCGCCGTGCAGCTCCTCCCAGACGCCGGCCTGCTGCCACTGGCGCAGCCGCCGCAAGCAGGTCCAGCCCGAGCCGTAGCCCAGCTCGGCGGGGTGGGGGTACCTCCCGCCTGCGGGGGACTTGGCCCAACCGATGCCGGTGCTCAGCACAAAGACGATGCCTTCGAGGACTGCCCGGTCATCGCGGCGTGGTCGCCCGGTGCGCCCACGAGGCGCCGGTGGCGGTGCAGGCAGCAGTGGCTTGAGCAGCTCCCACAGCTCATCGCTGATCAGCTGACGCGGTCGGGTGCTGGCGTCGATGGCCATGTCGCCCAGGCTGCGCCTGGCTCAGCGCGACACGCCAGAGCCTCCGCGGGACTTCTGCAACGGCTTCTTAGTGTCTCGAGTTGTTGCTGCACTCGCTCAGGGGTGATGTTCATGTCCGCCCCGAAGCGCATAGTCACCTTAGTGAGTTCGGCGTCGAGGTCTATGAAGGTGCTCGTGCGTTCCTGCAGGTCTTGGATCATGTCGAGTTGTCCGCGCCGTGTCATGAAATTGTCGGCGTTCCTGCGCCAGAAGTTGTGCGCGAGGTCGTTACGCACCTCAACTGCCCTCGACAATTCTGCTGACACGCCGTCATCGTTCACGTGCTGCTTGACGCGTCGCACCAGTTCGCTCAGGCGGTCTTTAAAGCGGCTGTTCATCGCGGCGTCAAAATCGTCAGCGCTTGTGATGTCGCGTCGAGACATGCGCACCACTGTCAACAGATTGACGATCTCATGCTCCAGCACTTGGGCCTGGTACATCGCCAACCCGTAGAAGGCGAACACCTCTTTGGGTAGGTTGTCCTCATCGAGGTTTGGCCACTCGTTCACAAGTCGTTCTCCCCGTCCTCTCATTGCGCGACTGCTACCACGGCGGTACTTGTGCGGTCTTACGCATCCCGGGTCTTGCGGGGTCGGCGAGGAGCGGGTGCGGCCTTGATCGCCCGGGGCGTGGGCCGGTTGCCAATGACGAGGGCGACGATGACATGCTGAGGAGAAGCGTCAGGGGTGACGCGTCGCTCCCTGGCCCAGGCGAGATCCTCCAGAGGTTGCGCGCCGCCGCTGTGATCAGTCAGGTCGAGCACAAGCAGCTGACTGAACGGTTCCCCGGCGCCGGAGTACTGGGCGGCTTGCCCGAGGTAGCGCCGTTCCAAATCCGCAGCGGTGGCGTTGGTAAGTTCCCGTTTGACTTCAGTGACCAGCTCGATTTCGCCGAAGCGCACGAGCACGTCGGCGCGACCGGTGGCGATGTCGCGGACCTCGGTGCGGACGCGACCAGCGAACTCCCACGGCGCGGCGAGCCACACGTGGAACTCAAACTGCAGGTCAGCCTCAACCGGCTTGTCCTCACCCTCAGGGGTGGGGGCGATGATGTCTTTCGCGCTCGGGACGATGGGACCACCGCGTTCGTAGCGATCCAGGAGGAACGACAGGGTTCGTTCCAGCAGGGCGGTCACCGCTGCCCTGGTCTCCCCGGCGAAGCGCGGGTTGACCTCCAACGTCGCGACGATTTGCTCGCGCATGCGCGTCAAGGTGAGATGCTCGGGCATTCGTTTGGGTATGAGTGCGGTCATGGTCGCTGCCACGTCGGAAAGCTGATCGTCGTCCAAGGCGCTCAAGGCGATGCAGGTGTCGGCGCCCAGGTCGAGCAGCGCAGGCGCCACGCGCCGGATCCGGCCCATGATCTGATCGCGGCGAACCTGATCACCAGCCACCTCGGATGCCGGCTGTACAGTACGGGGAAAGTCGCCGGCCAGGCCCTCAGCCGCGGGCTGCGGAACGTGCATGGTTTGGACCGCGTGCAGCAATGCACCGACGGCGGCGGGCAGCAGCGACGCCTCCCTGTCGTGGTCTTGCGCAACCATGCGTTGCAGCTGGTGGAGCAGGGTCGCATTGGTGGATAAGGCGTTGGTGATCACCGGCCGCACCGCGGCCGCTACCCCGGCGGCGGGATCGATGGCGCGTTCGGCCTGGTAGACGGCAGCCAACTGCCCCGCTGCGGCGTAAGCGTCCAGCCAGGACTCCTCGTCTAAGTGCTCCGCGGCTTGGCGAAGGTCCATGATCAGCGCCAACCACGCCGTCTCGGCTCGCCGCGTTCCAGCGCGCCAATCCGGTTCGTGCATCCCCAGGTACCAGGCGTCGCGACGGGACAGCGTGGCGGTGAGAGACTCCACCGCCTGCTGCAGATCAGTGCGTTCCTGGCGGGTGAAAGCAACGACGGCCTGGCACGCTGCCCGGTAAGCCCGGGCGTCGTCGCGGGCCTCCTCTAGAGCTTCCGCCCGCTTGAAGAGGTCAACAGCTTCAGCGAGCCCGGCGATGACCTGCGCCCCATCGGCGCTGCTGAGCGCCCGCCGCATCTGCTGCACCGCGATTTCGTGGGCGGCATCGGCATCGACGGGGGAGTCCAGCAGTTGCTGCAGCACTGACTCCAGGGGCACGGTCAGCGCCTCGTTGTCCTGCCAGGTGTCCAAGGCGATGCCAATCAGCCGAGGCAGCACCGCGAGGTACTCCTCGGGCAGCGCAGCAGGCGCTCGGGTAAGGCGATCAAGCAGGAGGAAGGGGGTGGCCTGCTCGGCTAGGACGGTGCGCACAGCCACCTCCAGCCGCGCGGCGGCCAGTGACGGCGCCGTCTGGATCAGGGCGTCGAGCCCGGTGAGCATCACCCCGTGCAGCGAAGCACCGACCAGAGGCGCGATCGCTTTCTCTCCCAGAAGCACGTCGATGCTTTCCTGCAGCGCCAGCACGCTGCGCTGGTCACCCAAGCCGGCGGCGAAGCCCACCGCCGCTGAGCTCCACGGCTCGCCGGGATGCTTCTGTACCGCTGCAGTGAGGGCCTGAGCGGCAAGCGGGGCCAGTGGGTCGGAGGCGATGGCCACCACAGCAGCAGCGAGGTCAGCGGCGTCCGCGGGCTCACCCATCGTGGTCAGGTCAACGACGACTCGTTGCTCGGCCGCACGGAGAAGGGCGGCGTGCAATGGATCCTCCACGAGCTGCCCCCCTTCTCCTTGGTGTCGTCCATGAGCTCGTCGCTACCGCATGGGTGCTGCGGGTCATGCTGCCCGAGGCGGCGCCGGCCACGCCTCTCACCACACCGTCGATGCCCCTGCAAGCGGCTTGATGATGGCCTGCGGGTCCAGGTGACCAACGGGCAGGGTCTCATCGGCGGAGGTGGTGATGATCTGCAGACCCGGCGTCTGCATGGCTGCCTGGGTGAGGGCTCGCAACACTGTGCGAGCGTCGCTGTCCTGCACCTCCTCGGCCTTGAGACTGTCCAGCATCAACAGCCCCGGGTGGGTGGCGATGCCCAGCCGCTGGCCCACCCGCAGCAGCGCCAGGATGGTCGCCAGCCGCAGCCGGAGCCGCTCTCCAGGGGACTGGGCGCTGAAGGAGGAAGCGCTAGCGCCTCCCTTCGTGATCTTCAGAGCAGCGCGCCGGTCTACCTGGACATCGGTGATGGAGGAGATGCCGAACTCGTGGGCCAGGATGACGATCTCCGCTCCGAGCGCGTCCAAGGCTCGACGTGCCTGCGCATTCAAGTCGAGCTTTAATTCCTCGGTGAGGGCCGCCAGCACCAAAGCATCGGCGTCGACGTCTACCGGTGAGCCTGCAGCAGTGTCTTCGCTCGGCAGCACCGACAAGGCGCCTTCTGCTCGCGCGACGCTCAGTTCGAGCGCGGCGCGTTCGCGGGTGTCGACGGCGTCACGTGCCTGCCGCAGGGTCTCCTCGGCACCCTGCAGCTGTGCCGTGAGACCGGCGGTGTCCGCTTCGGCGCCTTCCAAGGCGCTGCGGGCGGCGAGCTCGGCAGCGCTCGATGCCTGCCACGCTGCGTTCAGCTCGGCCTCGACTTCGTCCGACGCCTCCCCAGCCTCATCAGGCCCATCCGCGTCAGCACGGAGCTCAGAAGCGCCATCGACCCCATTGCCCACCGCGCCCCCCACCCCGCTGCCCGATTCGGCTGCGCCGACGGCAGGTGCTGCAAGGAGGGGCAAGGGGGCGGTGCACACCGCGCACTGGTGCTGCTCAGCCTCACGTGCTTTGCGCTCAGCGGCCACGGGAGTCTCACAGCGCGGGCAGGTGGCGGGATCCAGACCGTGAAACAGCGCCCAGGCCAGGGCGGACTCACGGTGGTCGTTCAGGGCCTTCTCGTCGGCTTGACGAGCCGCGCGCGCCCGCCGGTAGTCACGGTTGGTACCAGCCCAGGCGTCTTCAGCGTCGGCGAGGGCGCTGGCTAGGCGGGCGACCTCAGCCGCCGCCTCGGAGGCCGAAGGCGCCGAGGAGTGGCGTGCGAGCTCAGCCAGCGCGGCCTGGGCCTGCTCGAGGGCATCCAGCTGGCTGCGGCGTGCGGCAGCGGTCGCGACAGCCGTCGCTTGCGCAATGCTCACGCTGCGTTCAGTGGCCGCGCGGCTGCGGGTGTGCGCGGCGTCGGCGGTGGCTTTGATCCGGGTGTACAGAGCGGCGCCGGGCAGGTCGAGGAAGACGGACAGCAGCCGCCCCGGTAGTCCTGCCATGGTGGTCTCGCCCAGGAGCACGCGATCACCGCCGGAAGGCGGGTACAGCGCGGCGAAGTAAGCCGGCTAGCGGTGGGTCTGCACTCCGCCGCGGCCGTCCGCTGCCATGATCGGCTCCAGACCGAGGCGGGTGAGCATGAAGGTGTCGAT
The DNA here is from genome assembly GCF_050871885.1 of Kineococcus aridisoli. Taxonomy (NCBI): domain Bacteria; kingdom Bacillati; phylum Actinomycetota; class Actinomycetes; order Kineosporiales; family Kineosporiaceae; genus Kineococcus; species Kineococcus aridisoli. Next base: position 35,497 of record NZ_JBJLSF010000042.1, read on the forward strand.
GGCTCGGGCGTACTCCTCACCGGAGGCGACCTCCACGAGCACCCGAGCTCGCGGTGCGCCGGCCGCGGCCAGCGCCGCTGCATCGTCGGCTTCGAGCACCTGGGCAGTGGTGATCGTCCCTTCCGACAGCTGCAGCCGCAGGCCTACCGGCCGACCGTTGAGCTCGAGGTCGCACTCGACGGCGGACAGCCATGAGGCGACATCGGACTGCAGATCGCGCGGCTGCCCGCGCAGGCAGAGGGTGAGGATCTCCAGCAGGCTCGTCTTCCCGCGCAGGTTCGGGCCAACGATCATGCTCACCCCGGCCGGTAGTGAGAACGATCGGTCGAAAATGCCTGCGTCCACGGCCGTCGTCTTCGTGCCCTGCACCCTCAGGCGCAGGATGCGCAGTGAGCGGGGCGCGGCGGGGATGTGGGAGGCGGGTACGGCGTGCGCCTCGAGCACCCGCTCGACTGCGGTACGCCCAACACCACAGCGCGCTGCGACGCGGTCGACCAGGGAAGGCCGCGGCTGACGGGTGTGCTCTTCAGTCATCACTGGCCTCCGGCGCCGTGATTGTGCTGCAGCGTCGCCAACCGCTGACGGACACGGTGGGCAATCGGTGCGATGCGGTCGTTGTACTCGGTCTGCGCGTACTCTGCTTGAAGGTACTGCTCGTCCTTGAGTTCGGTGCCCCCCTGCCCGGCAGTCACGCTCAGAAGGAGGGCGACGCGCTCGACGTAGTAGTTCAGGGCGGGTACGCCGACGACCATCTCGCGCGCCACCCGGCGGCCTTGCTCGGTCAGGTAGTAGTTGTGCTGGCGTGTGTGGCCCGGGGTGCCCTCTCGACGTCGGTAGACCAGCGCGACAGAGGCGAGCACCGACAATGCGGCGTCCAGCGACTCGTACGCGCCGAAGCGGTAGCGCAGCATCGGGTACCGGCGCACCTCCGGCTCCTCGGAGCTGAGGATGCGCTCGGCGTGGCTCAACAGGTCCTCATCGCCGTGCTGCTCGTAGCGGTCCAGCAGCATGTTGGCGAAGTAGTCCGGGTTGCGTAGCCAGAAGTCCAGCTTCTGCAGCAGCACCTGGGTCCGTAGTACGGCGACGGCGTCGGGCGGTGCGGCCGCTGGCGGGGGGTCCTCGAGGTCGGTGGCGGCTCCGTCGATGAGCAGCAGCAGGCGGACGGCGTCTTGCATGCGGCTCGTGGCCGCCGGCTGCGTCTCTACGGCCTCGTCATCCGCCGTCATGATCACCTGTGCCTCGTCGTCGGGTCGTGCGGGCAAGCGCCATCCTGCCGTACGACCGATGAGGCGGCGCTCAGAGGGGAAAGGTGCTCCACCAGAGCGCGCCAACTCGTCGGTGGCAACTTCGGCGGTTCCGATCACAGAAGACGCGCCCTGGCTGCCGAGCTGGAAGGGTCAGTGCGCAGCAAAGATGGTGATTGGCTCGGTGTCGTCGTCGACGATGTTCCACGCGGTGTCGACCAGCACTCGTGGGTCGGTGGGAGGGCGGCGACCCTTCGTCGGTAAGAACGACATCGGGTCGTACCCCGGCGGGGGCATCGTGCTCGCGGCGCCAAGGAAGGCATGGAAGACCCCGCCGATGGCGTCAGCGATCTGGTTCGGGTCGTCGACAGCGGCGAAGGTAACTGTCAGCTCGTGCAAGTTGTCCGAGAGAGTGTGTACGGCCAGCTTGCGTGCCCCGTTGTCCAGGTAGCCGCTCCGCCAGAACTTGGATAGGTCGATCCACCTGCTCGTGTAGAAGAAGGCGTGCCAGAAGTACCCCGGCTGACCCGATGGCTTCAAGACGCCACCCTCAGCCCACGGCCGGCGCGAGTGCTGGACGTAGAACTGGGTACCGTACTGGAGCTCGGCGTGGCTAATCAGGTGGGCCTCGGAGTGATGCCTGTCGACCCAGGCCTGGGCAACGCCGTCGTCTGTTCCCGGCGGCGGGGTCCGTCGGCGGTTGTAGGAGCGTAGGGCCTCCTTTGCGCCGTTCTCGAGGTCGCGGAGGGTCTGCTCCAGCCGGTTGAGGTCATCTGTGTGAGGGCGGCGCAGGTGCCCGATGCGGTGGCGGATCGCCAGTAGCTCAGCTCGTCGACCGACCCAGGCGTCCTTGTCGATGAGCGAGGGACCGATGATGTCCCATTCCTTCTCGACCAGGTCGAAGAGGATGCCTACATCCATGTAGGCCATCGGGTCTTCCCAGTCCGGACTCGTCATGTAGAGACGCGTCTTATCTCTGGACTGCCGGTTGACCACACGCTGATCGAGGGTGCCTAGCCAGTCGATCCCGTCCCTGGCCCGTAGCTCGACGTAGGCAAGCTCACGCAGCCACGTCTCTAGCTGCCACCATCGGGCGTATAGGGCGAGCACCATACTGGGTAGGCCCGCCGTCCGGTTGGCGGTTTCCATCGCCCACTGCTCTTGTCCTGGGAGACTTTCGAACCAGGTTGGTTCTTCGTTGTCCTCTGATACCGGGATCGGTCGATCGGTCATGAGTAGAGGATCGCAGACCCGTCCCATCGGTACGATGCTGCCTCCAGCAGGTAGCCGGCCCCGTTGAGGCCGCATGTCCTTTCAGGTGATCGCGGGTGTGGCATGTTTAGCCACATGGGCCGCCAGGCCCGCATCGGCTCTGTTCTTGTATGAGCGCGAAGCGCGACGGTAGTGCTCCCGCGATTAGAAATTTTCTAGCGTAGTGGGGTTTTGATCCGCGTCAGCGGAGCGAGACGCTGTGTATCGCAACCACTTACAAACTCCAGGCCGCGCCAGCGGCCCGATGGCGCACAGCTCGCGCGCCAGCGCGAGGGCACGAGGCGGCGCGCCAGC